>NZ_DAMADT010000013.1:0-31247 GCF_031997925.1 Lachnoclostridium sp.
CTGTGTGAAGTTTTAGAATTTCTTAGTCGGCGTTTTTTGACGACTTAGAAATTCTTTTCACACATCTAACCATGCCTGCACAGTAGGCTGGATATTTGTGCCGAGGATTACGCAGGCACAAACATCTGTGTGAAGTTTTAGAATTTCTTAGTCGGCGTTTTTTGACGACTTAGAAATTCTTTTCACACATCTAACCATGCCTGCACAGTAGGCTGGATATTTGTGCCGAGGATTACGCAGGCACAAACATCTGTGTGAAGTTTTAGAATTTCTTAGTCGGCGTTTTTTGACGACTTAGAAATTCTCTTCACACTACCTTTCTAAACATTTTTAGAAATCTTAACTAGTTCCTTCAGACCGATTCTACTTCCATTATGAAGGATTAATGTTTCATATACTTTAGCTACGAATTTAAATAGTAAGATCATAAAAATTACTAGAAGGACTATGGATAGTATTGATAGTCCTACCGATACCTTTCCAACAAACATCGCTCCAGGTAATAAGAACGGGGAGGATAACGGGAACAATAAGGCAAATGTTACAAAACCATTCGTACCACTAGCCATCAACACACTTGCTGCCCCCATACCGATGTAAGCACCGATAAGGTTCGTAAAGGTAAATAACGTTAAACTTTCACTCGCCTCCTCGATACGACTTGCGGTAGCGCCAGCAAGCCCAGCAAGAGTAGCATAAAAAATCATTCCAAGTATTACCACTGCTAGGCATAAGATAATATTTAATGGATTAACATTATCAAATATTCCAGATGGAAGATATTCTGAAATCATATTTTCTCCAGTTGTTGAAAATACCTTTGTAGTAACGGTATTAGAAATTAACACACAAACAATAGTCGCAGCAAATTGTAATATCACTGCGGTAAGCATTGCTAAAATTTTACCGATCATGATAGCCAGTGGTTTCACAGAAGTTAACAGATATTCCAATACCTTAGATGACTTATCGGAAACAATGGAAGATGCTATCTGGGAACTTGCCATTACATTAACCATCAAAATAACAAACAAAATACCGAAAACAAACATATATTGAGAGTCTGATATTGATGTATCTTCAATTACTACTGCATTTCCACTCTGATCAGCTAATGTAACAGAGGTTGCAACATTTGCTTGAATCATGGATAACTGTTCTGGTGTAATTCCTAATTGATTGATTCGATATGCGTCAAACGCCTCTAACAATGCCCCGCTTAATGTCTGTACATTAGATTCTTTTACATCTCCCTTACTTGCCTTTATAAAGTCAAGTTGAAAGGTTGATTCTGTTTCCGCTATGTTAACAATGACTGAAGTATTCTCTTCCTGTTCAATGCGATTCACAACAGTATCATAATCCTCAGTGAGTGCTTCAAACTTAATATGTTTTAAGTTTTCCTGATTAAGTGCTGGTAAAAAACTGCCATTAGACCAAGTAACCTTATCATTAATATAGACTTTTTGTATTGGATTCGTACCATCTTCTACCTTAGCATCATCCTTATTCATAATCATAGAAAGTACAGGCATAGAAACGGTAGCTAAAATAATAAATATAACAAAACTTACAATAAACGCCTTGCTCTTTAACGTTTGAATTAAGGTAAAAGTAAAGACATCCTTCCAACCTGTTACATTACTTTTCTTCATGAACATCTCCCACCTTTTCTATGAATATTTCATGCAATGATGGCTCGCGCAGCTCAAATTTGACAACCGGAATCTTTTCTCCAATGAGTTTTGCAAGAAAGTCCATTGCTTGTTGCTCATTCTGAACTTTTAAGTGATATTCACTTGGTGTTTTATTCACAATTCTTAATCTAAATTCTTCAATATAAGAAGCGATATCTACATCACTCTTAACAAACAGATTAACTCTACCATAACTTTTTTTAATTTCATTAAGATTTCCCTGTAACACTGCCTTACCACGATTTAATATAGTAATGTCACTACAGAATTCTTCAATCGTAGGCATCTGGTGACTAGACATTATTAAATATTTATCCTGAGCTATCTGCTCACGAATAATAGATTTGAATAAATCTGTATTCACTGGATCCAAACCACTTAATGGCTCATCTAAAATAATTAATTTTGGATCTGAAATTAAAGCAGCCATCAGCTGAATTTTTTGTTGATTACCCTTTGATAATTGATCTGCTCTATTTGCTTTCGATTTCTTTCCTTTCGTCTTAGGTGGAAATACATATTCATTCACCTGCAAACGATCCGACCAATACTTGATTCGTTCCATTGCTGTTTTCTTAGGTACATTCTTTAATTTTGCAAAGTACAATAACTGGTCAAGTAATGAGTATTTCGGATATAAGCCACGTTCCTCTGCAAGGTATCCAACGTTTGCCTTCACAGGGTCAAGTGGTGCTCCATTCCAAAGTACTTTGCCACCGTCATGAGCTAACATACCAAGAATAATACGTAGTGAGGTTGTTTTACCTGCACCATTCGTACCTAACAAAGCATACACTCCTGGTTTTGTAATCTCAAAACTCAAATCTTCGACAACTACCTTGTCTCCATACTTTTTCATTAAATTTTGTACTTGTAACGACATAGCTCCTCTTTTCCGCATCACCGCACTTGCGGTAGCATATCTGTTTTCCATTTTTAAACTGCTTATCCATTATACAATATAATTGTTAAAAATAAAACAAATTTTTTACCTTATTTTGTATATACCATGTTACATTCACTTACGGATGTGATATGAAATGAAGTTATTTATATAAGGCATATCTTGTGGGTAAATCTATTATTCTTGACTAAGTAATGGTTTGACCGTTCCCTTCACAGTAAACACACCATCATATTGTTTCTTGGTATCTCGAAATACTACATGACTTACATTTATCACAGTAATATCTTTCAGTTTAAGAATCGTTTGTTCTATCTCTCTAGCTCGTTCCATATCAAGAGAAGCAAATGCTTCATCCATAAAAAGAATGCTTGCTTTCGTTAACATTGCCCTTGCTATTACAACTCGGCTTCGCTCTCCACCAGAAATATTTCGTCCATTGTCATAGATCATAGTGTCCAAACCATCCGGTAAGCTCTGAATAAATGTAGTAAGTCCTGCTGCTTCTATCGCTGCCCTAATTTCTTCTTCACTATATGATTTATAAAGAGTGATATTATTTCTTAAGGTATCATGAAAGATAAAAACCTGTTGCTCAACATTTGCTATCATAGCAAAATAATCTTCCTTCTTCACGTCGCGAAGTGGCTTTCCATCAATTAGAATATTCCCACCGGTTGGAGCAAAATACTTTCGAAGAAGTTTTAGTAGCGTTGATTTTCCCCCTCCACTAGGGCCTACAATTAAATACTTCCCATTTTTCTTTATGTTTAAATTCACATTTGTTAAAATTTTCTTACTATCAACCTCGTCATCATACTGAAACTCTACATTTTTCAATACAATATGATCCTCAAACTCTGACATCGGTATTTTTTCTTCGTAGGTATCCGAATTTTTTAGACTATCACCAATTTTTTCGCTAAGTGACTTTGAAGTAAATACCTTAGGTAAGGCTTCACTAAGCATAAACAAAGGCCAAGCAAGTTTTTGAATTCCCTGAGCTACAATTAATAAACCACCCGCTGTAATTTTCCCTTGAATTGTTAGGTATCCTAAGATACATAAAATACCATACATTGATGCATTCATGGTTAGATGTTGTGCACCATTGATAAAGGTCATCATCTTTTCAATGTGATACCCCTTCTTTTGAATCTCTCCACTCTTCTCATAATAGTCTTTCGTTACTTTTTCCTGTAAATTATTACTCTTTACAATATGAAATGCGGATAATACTTCTTTGATATAAGAGGTGTACCCATCAAACATATCAGAACGTTCTTTGATATTGCGTTCCAAAGGTTTACGCATAACAACGCCTATAATAACATTCACTATTACAATGATAATAGAGAGCGAAATCATCCATGGATTTACGGTAGAGATAATCCATATTCCAACGAAAAAATTAGCAATCCCTTGGAACACAGTGTAGATTCCATCAATAAAGTTTTTATCAATTGTGTTACAATCATTGGTTAATCTTGAAATATAATTTGCGGTATTTTCTTTTTGAAATTCCGATATATTTTTCTTAAATACTCCCCTTACATAATGCATCTTGATTGCTAAATTTGCATCTTTTTTATACCAAGCTTTTGTAATCGATGTTAGGATTCCTACAGGCAAAAGTGTGAGTGCAAATATCAGTAGCGGAGGTATCTTTTGCATTAATAGTTCTAAATCTCCCGCTATTGCATAATCGATAAGCCCCATCATTTTTACAGTTACAATACCCTCTAATATGCTATAAAAGGCAGCAAAGAAAAGAGCAACTAACATCTGTGGTGTACTTTTAAATACTTTTTTTAACATGTCACTGCCTCCCCAAAATATTCTTTCGCCTCATACTGATGAATCTGACCATTCTTGATTTCAAGTACATAATCATATTGGTCTGTAACTCCTTCATAATAACGATGACTGATTGCAATTACTGTCTGAGATAAAGATAAGAATACCTTTTCAATTTCTTTTCCTAAGTCTTCGTTAAGACTTGAGGTTCCCTCATCCACAAATAAAATTTCCGCTTGTTTTGCTATTGCTCTGGCAATCGAAATTCTCTGCCGCTGACCACCGGATAGATTTTTACCATTTTCAGATAATGGTTCCTCTAAGCCTAGTTTTTTATCTGCTATGAGGGAATCCAATTCGCAGGCTTTTGCAGCAAATTCTACGCGCTCCTTCGGTAAATCTTTATACAGTGTAATGTTATTACGAATGGTATCCTCGAATAGAAATACATCCTGGTAGATGAATGCCACTTTATCATGAAAGGTTTTTTCAACCATTGTCTTATACGGGGTTCCATCTACCTTGATCTCACCCTCATAATTATCAAATGTCATAGAGAGTAGATTCATTAATGTGGATTTACCCGCACCGCTTACCCCTTTAATTAGGTATTTCTTTCCCTTCTTAATCGAAAAGTTTGCATTCGTTAAGATTGATTTATTATCATAGGCAAATGAAACATCAGATACAACAATTTCGTTCTGAAAATCGAAAGAATGAGTGCGTTCTTCTATTTTCTCTTCTTTCTGTTCTTTGTTTTCTGTTTCATCATCCGTAATCTTATGATAGATACGAATAGAAGCTTTCATCGCGTTCCAAAGAGGAAAGACTTCGACTAAATTAAAGCTCATAACAGTTGCTATTTGGAATATAAACGTTGCCATTGCTAGTGACATACCGTTTTTAAAGTTAATACACAGATATACCATTACACCGCTTGATACTATAAAAGAAAGTATTTGAATAATATTACGTTGTCCCTCAGTAAATACGCTTGAAATACATTTTTTTAGTTCTACTTTACGAATCGAAGATATACTCTTTTGTAAAAACTTATCTTCGATTCGGTTTAGTTTAAGAATCTCAAGACCATGAAAGGTATTTGCAATCTCTTCTGTAAATTCTTCTGAAGCATTCGATACCTCCTCCTTTAAAGCCACCGTCTTCTTTGAAAAGAGGCTAGAAACCAGATAAATAATTACACAAGCCCCAAACATCCCCGCAGCTAGAACTGGGTCTAAAAATAAAAGAATAATAAAACTGATAACAAACATACCGATATTAATCAAGAAGTTTAAAAAACTGATAAAGAAATCAGATTCAAACTGATTAATATCATTAATTAAATTCGATAAATAAATTTCTTTTCCTTTTTTGGAATACTGTTTAAAAGGCATCCTCATAATTTTATCAAATGCACGTTTTCGAACATCTAGTATGGTATCTCTCATATAGCCGATACGAAGCATACGCGATACCACAAAACTTACTGCACTATAGACTGCAGCTAAAATAGTGATAATTACTACTACAGTATAGTTTGCATCCCTGCCTTTTTCTACTGCCCACATGATAAGAGCAAAAATCCCCATTTGAACATAGCGGTCAATATTAAACATAAAGGATGCTGCTAGATATTGAATAAACTTCCCCTTACGCTTTAACAGCAATTCTTTCATTCCTACTCCCTCATTTCTACGCTGCTCTTTATTTATATCAAGTTTGAGGATGCAGCGCGGTTACAAACTTGTTGAGTGAAAGATTTATCTTTCACTTTGAAAACATGACTACGAATTAAAGGATACTCGTAATTGATGGATTAAGTTAATTCATACATAAACTCTTCCTCACGGTCACAAGATAACTCCTCATTTTTCACCGTAAGCCTTCGTATTTGAAGAGATGATCTTTGTTGTTCATAGAAATTCTCTTCCACACATGGTATCCTTCCTGGATGCGTAAAATAGAAGATATATGCCTCATCTTCTTGAACATGCACATCTGCATGGTAACCAAACCCGTAGTCATCCTCCTTATTACCTGTTTCTGATAAGATATCATTACAACGACTCCAAGTCATGGCATCTTTACTTCGATATACTCCTTGCCCCTTCCAAGTATCGATTATCATCCAATAAAAATGCTTAAAACGAAATACATTCGGTCCTTCATGTGCAAATTCCTCTAAGACTGCCCTTGGATTATGAAATTCATACAAATCACTGCTTTCTACCATATAAGTGTGAGAATCATTCACTTCATCTTTATACCAAAGTCCATACTTCCCATTTGGTAATTTATGTACACAGGCATCAATACAACGATTAGAGGAGAGTGGTAGTTTTCCGATATACTCCCAGTCCCACAAATTCTTACTGGTATAATGTAAGATATGACGTTCAAAGTTCCATGTAGATGGAACACCTTTTACATAAGACACATACATATGATAAATTTCCTTCTCATAGATAATCTCAGGTGCCCAAAACGTATTTCTTCCCGGTTCGATAGCAAGACCTTCTAATATCCCCCGATAAACAAAAGTATGCCCACCATCATTCGAAGATGCTACCCCTAAATCTGTTCCATGTATCCATTCAAAACCAGGAGTTTTTACATTTGCACGGCGATTTGTATAAATCATCCACCACTGTTTTTCTATGTGATTCCAAATTATCACGGGATCTGCTGCTCCGTCATAAATCGGGTCCCGAAATAATGGACTATGTACTAATTCTTTACTCATTTCTCTACCTCCCATTTTATTAGTCAAGATAAGCATTCATGTATTGAAGCAGTAACTCAATTACACCTATTATAAAACAAATGTTCTCGATACTCAAATTAAACTAAGATTAGAAAGGATTAAAAAAAGATACCCAAAAAGTTAATTCACCCTTTTTAAGTATCTTCTTCTCTCTATATATAATGGAATATTAAGCCCCCACTTCCAAAGTGGTGGTAGCATGTCACTTGTTACTCCTCATAAAGCTCGAATTGGTCTATCATCTGCTTTAAGTGAACCGCTTCTTTTGTTAAAACTTCAGACATCTGGGCACTTGATATTGCTGCCGCTTTATTTTCATCCACAACTACGGCAATTTGTTCTACCGCATCAGCAAATTGCTGTAGTAGTTCACTTTGTGATTGAGAGTTCTCTGTAATATCATCCATAATTTTAGTTATATCTTTTGCTACAATAGCAACCTCATGGGAGGATTTCGCTGATTCACCTGCAAGATTTACGCCATGCTCCACTGCATGAATAGTATTTTCTATTAACTGAGAAGTAATTTTAACTGCATTTACGCTTTGATTCGCTAAATTACCGATTTCACCAGCAACAACAGCAAAACCTTTTCCCATCTCACCTGCTCTTGCTGCTTCAATGGAAGCATTTAATGAAAGTAAATTTGTTTGTCTAGCAATTCCTTCAATTGTTTGAATAATGTTTACGATTTCATTCGAAGAAGAATGAATATCTTCCATTGCCCCTAAAAGATGTGTCATCTTTTCATTGTTCTTTGTTGCTGTATCAGCCATATTAGAGATTTTACTTTTTGCATCTACTGCGCCTTCTGCATTTATGCTTACCTGAGATGTTATTGCCTGAATAGACGCGGTCAATTCCTCAATTGTTGCAGCTTCCTCCGTAGTTCCATTAGAAACGTCAGTTGCAGTAATCTGCATATTCTCTGCCTCTTTTGCAACCTTATCAGAGGACGTATTTATTTCCGTTAATGTGTGATTTAAGGAGGTTGAAATACCATTTAAAGCCTTTTTAATTGTCATAAACTGTCCATCATATGTCTGGTGCAGCTCTAGCTCCATCTTTCCTTCTGCCATCTTGTTAAGAACGACTGCAATTTCATTAATATAGGACTGATATGTATTTAGTTGAATTAAGGTTTTCTCCATTGCTTTCGCAAAATCTCCAAATTCATCCTTAGTCTTAACACTATCCTCCACTATAACTGATAAATCACCTTCAGCAACTTTTATCATAATTGATTTTAAGCTCTTAATCTCCCCAAGAATAGATAAGGAAATAAGTTTCGCATATATATAACCTACAATCGCAGCTATGATAAAGATTAAAATCTTTAAAACGACTTTATCATTCATAAAAGATAAAAATAACATCATAATTAAAAACAATATTGCTACCGTTGATAAGGAGGCTATCCTTATCCTAATCCCTACATTCTTCACTCTCTCTAATATGTGCTTCATTACTACCTCCTCTTAGATATCCCTACCTTTTTTTCAACTACTACAAAAGACCTAGTCTACTATCACTATTCATCGGCATGTTCCTTCCTTCTAATTTGTTATTGCTATTATAGTATTATAGTATAATCATTCATAAAAGTCACGTTTCTTCCTTGTTTTGTGTATTTTTTTGTTGAATATTGTATTATTATGTGAGATGTGCTAAAATATGGATGGAAATAAAATTTATGGTAGAAAGGTTAGCATTATTATGAGTTTTGCTAAAGGAATAAAAACCCCTTCCTCACCTATGCTAACAGAGGTAGGAAAAGAAGAATTATATCTATACTCACTTAAGAAGATGGCAGAACAAAATGCCGCAATTTCACGTTATAACCTAACCGGTTTATATGGAAATAATGCCTTTTTATATAAAGGAAACGAATGTTTAAGAACACATAAAGATAAAAAATATGCAATGATACGTATGGACTTATACCGTTTTAAGACGGTAAATGAATTTTGTGGGCGAAGTCAAGGGGATGCTCTTTTAAAACATATCGCAGATTGTTTCCGCGTTTATGAGTCTGAATACTCTGTAGTTGGCCATCTACGTGCTGATATTTTCACTTTATGTACCCCTTATCAAGAAATGGAAGACCTAATTAAAATAGTTACTTCGTTAGCTAAAAAAATAACTTCTTTTCCTATTTCTTGTAAATTACTTCCTGCTTTTGGTATCTGTATCTCAGAATACGGTACGGACGTAAGCTTATTAAGTGATTATGCTAATTTAGCATTACAAACAATAAAAGGAAAGGTATTTTCCTTTTACTCCTTTTATGATAACGATCTTCGTAAATCACTAATGTTAGAAAAAAAGATAGAAAATGAAATAACTACTGCACTAAAAGAAAAGCAATTAGAAGTACATATACAGCCAAAAGTAAATATGAAAACAGGGCAAATTATTGGCGGTGAAGCATTAGTGCGTTGGAAACACCCTGTGGATGGTTACCTCTACCCTAATCTCTATATACCAGTACTTGAAAAAAGCGGTTATATCGTTGATGTCGATATTTATGTTTGGACAGAAGTCTTTCAGTTCTTGCAAAAATTAATCGAAAGTGGCGTTACGCCCCTCCCTATCTCACTCAATGTATCAAGGCTTCATGAATATCAGAAAGATTTCGTGGAAGTTTTGTGCCGCTTATCAAGAGAATATAAGATACCTCCAAATCTTATTACCTTAGAGATTACAGAAAGTGCCCTAGCAGAGGACTCCGCCTTTTTATTTCAATGTATGGGTAAACTACAGGAAAAAGGATTTTCTTTTTCTATGGATGATTTTGGTTCTGGATATAGCTCAATGAATATGCTTAAGGATGAACCACTTGATGAAGTTAAAATTGACCGGCTCTTTTTAAGGAACCTAGGAAGCTCAAAAAGTCGTACCGTGATTCGGCACATCATATCAATGCTAGCAGAGTTAGGTCTTGATATGATTGCAGAAGGTGTTGAAACAAAAGAACAAGAACAGTTTTTATTAGAATGTGGCTGCTATAAAGCGCAAGGTTATCTTTATTACAAACCAATGCCTTTATCAGATTTTGAGAAACTTCTATGATTAATATAAGTTAACTTACGGAATACACAAAAATCCAATAAGAAGACAACAGTCTTCTTATTGGATTTTTCAACTTATCTTAAACATGCATCAATAGTTCAGACTCTACACTACTGATACCTTACTGCGATCTTTTAAAACCTCTAGATAATCCACATAATTCTTCTTAAGTAAATTAGGGGTATCTAATCCATATGGGCACTTTGCCATACATTGATTACAATGAATACAATCATCTATCTTTTTCATCTTCTGTTGTACTTCAGGAGTTAATTGAAGTTCCGATGGCGATCTTCTAAGTAAAAGTGACATTCGGGCACAGTTATTAATTTCAATACCAGCAGGGCATGGCATACAATATCCACATCCACGACAAAACTCACCTAAAAGCTCTTTTCTATCATGGTCTATCAATTGTTGTATTTCTTCTGTTAATGAAGGTGGATTATTAGAAAATTCAAGAAACTCATCAAGTTCATGTTCTCTTTGAATTCCCCAAATCGGTAACACAGTTTCAAATTGATCAAGATAAGCATAAGCAGCACTTGCATTCGTTATTAGTCCTCCGGAAAGTGCTTTCATCGCAATGAATCCTATGTCAGCTTCCTTACATTTCTCCACTAATTCAAGTTCCTTCTCTGTAGATAAATAACAAAATGGAAATTGTAAGGTTTCATATAATCCCGAATCGATAGCCTCGTGAGCAACTGCTAATCGGTGATTCGTAATTCCGATATGACGAATTTTTCCCTGCTCTTTCGCCTTACACATTGCTTCATAAAGACCGGTTCCATCCCCTGGTTTTGGACAAAAAGAAGGATTATGGAATTGGTATAAATCAATATAATCGGTCTTTAAGTTGCTTAACGAAATCTCTAAATCACGCCAAAACGCCACTTCATTTACTGCTGCTGTTTTTGTTGCTATAAAAATATTCTCTCGAACAGAGGAAAGAGCTTGTCCAATTTTTTCTTCACTATCCGTATAAAATCTAGCAGTATCAAAAAAGTTTATTCCATTTTCATAAGCTTTTTGTAGGATTCGTATGGAATTATCTACTGTCGCTCTCTGTATCGGAAGAGCACCAAACCCATTTTTATTTACAAGTAGCTCTGTCTTTCCAAGCCTCATTTGTGACATAATGACCTCCAATGTATTATTTATTTAAAATAGCTAATCCGATGTTTCATCAGATCTTTTCCAATTTCATCACATTGTTGTTTTAGTTCTTCACCAAGTCCTTCCCCATGAAGTGCCTCTATATTTTGTTCTAACTGAGAAAGTTTGCTCACTCCGCATATTATAGAGTCAACATAAGGATGTGCCAGGCACCATTTTAAAGAAAGTGATAATAAAGACAAAATTTCTTTATGAAAACCTTGTGATTTATTTAATTTTCTCATCTTCAATTCTTTGTTTAAATAGTTCTTCATACCGAGCACTGTCGATTGGTAAACTTACACGCTCTCCTAAAAATGCTGAAAGGTAAGCAGCATTCGTTAACTCTAATGCCTTAGTACCTTCTTCTCCTGGTGCAATGAGAGCCTTTCCACGAAGGATTGCTTCCCCAAAGTTTACAAGCATTTGTTCATAAGACTCCTTAGGTTCATTGCATATGAATAATTCCTTTGTTTGCTGTATCTCTTCTCTTGAGGTAGTTTTTGCAGTTTTTCCATATTTCATAGAGTCCATGCTATAGCTCGTAAGTTCAATTTCATTTCCAGTTACTTTAATACTGCCCTTCGTGCCAACCACAGTTAATACCTCTTCTCTTGGGATTTCACCAGTAGAAAGAAGAAAAGTCGCTGTCACTTTGTTTGGGTATTCCATTAGTAAAGTCGCCTCGTCATCTACTGCAAAAGAATTATATTTTCCAAACGGAATAGAGGCATAGATTGCAAGAGGCATCCCAAATAACCATTGCCAGTAATCCAAAATATGTTGTCCCTGGTTGATTAGAGCTCCTCCACCTTCCCCGTGCCAACTGCTTCTCCAGTCCCCAGAATTGTGATAATATTCTGTACGATAGTATATGGTATTTACAAGTTGAACTCGTTTAATCTCTCCAACAAACCCATCGTCCAATAACTGCTTTACCTTTTTTAAGACGGGATAGGTTCGGTTATGAAACATCATAGCATATTTACATTCCGATTCCTTTTGTGCCTGTTCCATCCTCTGCGCATCGAGTATAGAAATTCCGGCGGGTTTATCACAAAATACATGTTTCTTTAATTCAAATGCTTTTATTGCTAGTTCCGGATGTTGTTTGTGAGGGGTTACAATTAATACAGCATCGTATTCCTCATGATGTGCAAATAATTCTTCACTACTTTGATACAACTTAACACGTTCACTTAGGTTTTCCTTTACCCAATTTTGATTTTCCTTACTTCTACAACAAACAGTGGTTAAAGTAAGATTTGATATTTTCTCCATGTCTAACATGGTAGCATACTTTTTCCCCATACTACCAACACCAATCAGTGCAATTCTTACCTTAGTGCTCTGGTTCATAATTTATCCTCATTTCTGCGCTTCTGACTTACGTCTATCGTTTGAGGTTGCCGCGCTAATACAAACTTTCTCTACTGCCATGAATTATAGCGTATTTAAACTAGGGCTACCATATATAATTTATGCTATCGAAACAAATTACAGATATTCTGCATCAATAACTAGAACTGTTTCTTTGCCTTCCTATTTGTTTGCATTTCTGTTTCTTTGCATTTCTGTTTCTTTTTTATCATTCATACTCTACAACCTCACTTATTTCATTATAATTATTCCAACCTTTTCCTGCAATAAAAAAATGGATAGAATAATAGTAATCCAATCGAATTACAATATTCCATCCATTCTTTCTTATTAATTTGTTGTATTTAATTTCTTTAAATAATCGTCTGCTTTTCTTGCATTTTGTGTAAAACTGTTATTCTCCCACCAAGCAACTATTATTGTTCCTAGTTCAATCACAGTTTCAACGAAACTAGCTACCGTACCTTCTTGAATTTCAAGGATTGGCTTGCCCGTTCGCTTTAAAATTAAATTAACTAACACGAGAACTAACATAATCGTACGTATAATCGTACCCTTGGTTATTTTCATAATACCCCCCTATTCTACATAAATAATATTAGGAATTACCTTTCAGGATTTTCCTAAAAACATTCTTTACCATATCATATGAGGAGTAAATTTAGGTTATTCAAGGTTCTTTTAAGGAATTATTTCAAATTCTTGTATTCCATAGGCTCCAGGAGCAATTTCATAACGTGCAAATACTACGACCGGATTTCCCGCCTGATTTATATAAAATCCTGTGGTATTATCAATTGATTGAAATCCTCCTTCTTCTTTAAAGTACTTTATCTCTTCCTTCCCTTGTTCTCTTTCTTTCATTTGTCTCTTAATGGAATCGTTTGCAATTGTAATATAATTTTCTCCAAGAAAATCTTTTAAGGTATATTGTTTCCCAGTAACTAGATTAATATTGTAGAAAAATTGCTCTTGACTAACGTTTCTCCAGTTTTGTCCTGATGATATTACAATAGATACCATAGTATCCGTTTGCTTTTTTATTTCATAGGTAACATTAGCCTTTAGATTCTTTTCTGCGAATTCTTCTTCTGTTCCACTCGTCTCAAGATAAGCTTCTTTGTATTCCATAATATTTTCTTCTTCTAGTTTAATATGTTTTTTAACCAAAGCATCAATCTCTGCATTAATATCTGAAATTGCATTCTTAACTTCATCATTATCCGAGTCAATTATAATTTCAGGAACCTGTGCCGTAATTGTCATATCTTCATTACTTTTTTCATATTCCCTTACCGTTAGAACTTTAGCAATTGCACCTACAACTGGTAAATCTCCTAGTGTCATAGCAAAGGCTTGACTTGTATTAAGGCCTACAACTAATACAGCAAAAGCTGCTGCGGCTGCCATAGAAGAGATTGCAGCATGAGAAATTCTATGCTTTTTATTAATCTTTCTTTGACTTTGACTCGATTTACCTGCCTCAAAGTTAGCTATCGTTTGATTCACTCGGCCTTCTAACTCTTTTGGAACCTCCATCCTTTGATACTTTTGTTTTGATAATTTAAAATGATTCATTGTTCCACTCCTTTAAACTAACTTTTAATTTTTTTAATCCTGTATACAGTCTAGTTTTTACGGTGCTTAAATTTGTTTTCGTAATTTCTGAGATTTCATTTAATGAAAGTTCCTCATAAAATCGAAGTAGGATGACTATACGAATCTTTTTGGGAAGCTTAACAACCTCACGAAATACCTCATCTTGATAGCATTCATATGCCTTCTCTAAATAACTTTCCTCTGGCATATCTTCCGGAGTATATAATACAATCCTCTTACTTGTTCTTAAATAAGCATAGCATTCGTTTACCAATACACGATAAAACCAAGTTGATATATAATTTATTTCTCGAATGCTTTGATAGTTTTCTAGCGCTTTTAAGATAGCATTTTGTACAACATCAAGTGCAGCTTCCTGATTGAGCACAAAACTATAAGCCAACCGATAAAATCTTGCTTGGTTTCCTACTATGTATTCTTTTAATATTTCATATTTGTTTTCCATGGTGTGTTCCTTTAATCATGATATATAAGATGCGCATGCAAGGAACATTTCCTTACATGCTTTAGATGTATCTCAAATATAAAAAGTTTGGTTTTTAAATAAAAAAATAAAATTAAGTTTATAGTTACATTATCTTACAAAAATCAATTTCTTAAACTGCCTTCTAAGTATATAAATAAAAAGGGGAAAAACGATTGATTTCATGTAAGCGAAACTTTACTACGAAACCATTTCCGTTAATCCCCTGCATTTTACTACATTTGCTTTCTTACTATTTTATATTCATCTTCTAATTGAAAATACGGACAATTATAAAAACTATCACTTAAGAAGCGTACCATATCATCCTCGTCTAAGTTGACATCACATTCATAACATTCATAGTCTTCATTATATTGATAATTTGAACAGCATTCACAACTTGTCTTTTGCTTCATTCGAATTCCTCCATCCTATGAATTCTTTCCATATATTTGCTAGCCTTCTTAACTTTTTTCTTATTCACTAGCCTTCTTTACTTTTTCTTATTCACAAGCCTTATTTACATTCTTTCTATATTCGCTAGCCTTCTTTATACAAAATTATAACTATAATCCATTGAAATCTATTAGATTTATTTAAAATCGGGTAGCATACCCACAACGTTTACACAGCTCTTCAACTGCTACTCTTCGAGAGAACCCGTCATATACCGTTTTAGCTCTTTCCGACGAAAGTATCGTCTCTAAATTTTGCTTATATAGATTGCCAAGATTTATGGTACCTTCACTATCTAAGCAACAAGGTACAACCGTACCATCCACTAAGATTCCAATCTGGTCTCGTAATCCATAACAGAATACTTCATTCTGAAACATATCTCTCTTCATATCTGGCCATTCAAATTTTTGAGCCATATTAAAATAAACATTATGACTAACCTTACAACTGTGCTCCTTGCAAAGTTTCTCTTCTAAGGATTCCTTTATCTCTAATTCACTTTCAATCAACTGGATTATTTCTCTATTTAGAGAATTGGCCCCCTTAAGGTCACCAAAATCCATATTCCATAACCTAACACTACATAAAAGCCCTGATTGCATGGATGCTTTTTTTACAAAACTCATGACAGACCGAACATAATCATGTAATGTAAGGTTTCGCTCATTTGCCTCAAAGCTATGAAGTGAAATATTTATTTGTCTAAGTGCACTTAAATTTAATAAAAATTCCTTCTCAGGACTTAGTAATGTCCCATTGGTAGTAAGATTTACTTTTATATTTTTCTTTCCAGCTATCTCAATAAATTCTTTCAGATTTTCATGAAGTAACGGTTCTCCCATGATATGAAGGTAGATATAGTTTGTATAAGGTGATACTTCCTCAATAATATGTTCAAATTCCGGAATCGTAAGAAACTTAGGTGTACGTTTTGTTTTCGGACAAAAATCACACTGTAAGTTACATACATTAGTAATCTCTATATAAACTTTTTTAAATCTTGGCTTTTTACTTTTTTGTAGACTATTCATTGATCTTCTCTAAAATCTGTTCGCAAAGCTTTCCAACTTCATTCACAGTCTCATCTTCTTCAATTCCATATTCAATCATGTAATCCGTTACCACCATATCAAGTTCCATTAAATGATCATTATCTAAGTTTCCTTGTAGAGAAAATGTTATCCCCATTTTCTTTAATAAAGTAGTTTGTTCCTCTGTGAATTTAATCTTCATATTAATAACCATGCCTTTCCATAGCGTTAAATTTTGTTTTTTACACTTACCAAAGCGCTGCTTAATATTATACTTACAAGACCATGCTATTATCAAGATTGTGTTTGCAGCGAAGACATAATCTTGAAGAGTTAAAGATTTATCTTACACTCTTCCTACATTTTCTTTATTCTGTTCGTTATCTATTTACTTAATGTTCTAGCATTACGTCTTTATTAACTTCTTCTTTCTTAACTTCTTTCTTAACTTCTTTCTTAACTTCCTCTTTTATTAGCTCTTCTGAAAACAAATGAAAAGGATACTGTGCCGGTGGCAATTGCTTGATATCCACCAAAGCTTTGGTAAGTGGATGAACAAACGCCAATCGATACGACCAAAGGGCTGCATCACATTGATTATCCTTCCCGCCATATTTTCCATCCCCAACTAGAGGTAATTTACGAGATGCAAATTGTACACGTATTTGATGGGTACGTCCAGTGTGAAGCTTCACCCGTATTAACGAAAACTCTCCTTCCGCTACCCCGATTGTTTCAATCGTGCGATATTCTAGGGAAGCCTCTTTTACCCCTTTTCTCATTCGATTCACAACAAATGATTTGTTTTTTGAAGAATCTTTAAACATGAGATCCTTTAAAATCCCTGATTCTTCCGACGGTCTGCCATGGATTACCGCCATATATTCTTTCGTAAAATTGCGCTCCATAATGGCAACCGATAATTTTTTAGTTGCAAGTTCTGACTTTGCAAAAACCATAACTCCACCAACATTACGATCTAATCGATGGACAAGACCAATGTAATCTGATTCTTTCTTATTTTTTCGATACTCTTGTAAAAGAGTAATCATATCCATACCTTCTCCTTGACCTGGTTGTGATAATACACCAATTGGTTTGATACAGATTATTATGTGCTTGTCTTCAAATAAAATATTAAGCATGTTAACCTCGTTATTTCTATCAGGATATTATAGTGTTATATTCTTAAAATATCAACCCTTTGGTTCTTTCGGATGAATACCATAATTATTGATAAGGTAAGTCAATAGATGGTCACATCCCTCATACACGTCTTGATACGTTATTTCAAAATCTCCCGTATACCATGGATCTGCAATATCTCTTGGACGTTCGGAAAAGTCGAGAAGTCTCTTAACCTTTCCAAGCGAATCACTTCCTAGAATTCTCATCATATTTGTTATGTTTCTTTGTTCCATTCCTAAAAGCAAATCATATTTATCATAATCACTACGCTTTAGTTGGACTGCTTGTTTGCCATCCACTATGATACCAACTTCTTTTAGTTTTTTCTTCGTCCCGTAGTGAACCGAATTACCGATTTCTTCTGTACTTGTTGCACTTGATTCACAACAAATCATTGATTCCAAACCTTTTTTCTTTATCATATCTCGAAATACAAATTCCGCCATTGGAGAGCGGCAGATATTTCCGAGACAAACGAATAGTATTTTAATCATTGTTTTATACCCCTTTATAAGCGTGATGGAAAGAGCCTTGAAATGACACTGCTATTGTATCATATCAAGGCTGCTCTTTGCACCACTAATTTGTAGCGAATAGTATTAAATAGAATACGCCTGTTCGATATACTGGTCGAACAGGCGTCTCTTATATCATACCGGCTTTTGTAAATCTAATATATTGACAGCGCATCCGAATCCGAATAAATCTGTTCCCAAAAGTCTCTGAATTCATCCGCTGATACTATGCCCCCGAGGGACAAAATCTCATAGGATTCCTGCCGCCAACGATACTTGACTTCGGTTTCACAAAAGCCGTTACGCAGATAAAACTGCTTACGCTTCTGCCGCTGCGTATTGTTTACCTCGTGTTCATCCTCAACTTCAATATCCACAATAATACGCTTACCTTTTTTTAGCTTGAACATAGCAGAAAGAGCCTCTGTACCGTATCCTTTCCCACGAAGAAAATCTTCAATGGCAAAATAAATAATATGTGAAATGTCCCCACAGGTAAGAAAGCAGGCAAATCCGCAGAAGCAAGTGCCATCGTAGAAAGCAAGCACTTCACCATGTCCCGTATCATCTTGTAATAAGGGAGCAAGTGGTCTTCGTTCATTGTCAGGAAAAGCAGCACGATATAATTTTTCAATTTGTGGTAGTTCTTTTGATTGTTCTGTTACAATCTTTATCCTCAGGTTCATGCAGCTTTCCTCCATTCTTTTTTGAAGCGTAGTAGAATAACGGTGGCAAGTATTGCAGCCAACAGATAAGTGATCGGGAAGTTTAACCATATTCCGGTCAATTCCAGCGGCCAGAGCAATGCGATTAACACAACCGGGAATACCAGTGCAGTCGATACGGAAAGAACAGACGCATAGATTGGTTTCTCGACAGCTGTCATATAGCTTTGAGTCGCAAAGGAAAGCCATCTTGTAATATAAGTTAAGCTAAACAGTCGCATAGCCAAGACTGCGGTGCTCATAAATACAGTATCTACATTTTTTACGAACAAAGATATTATTTGTGTCGGAAAAAGGAAAATCACGACAGCAGATACCAACGATATTAGTGCGCTTGCCGTAAAGCAACATTTTTCGATTGCCTTTACTCTGTCTTTTCTGCCAGCTCCCCAGTTATATCCAACAGCCGGTTGAAGGGAATCGCAAACACCATACAGAAACGATTGTATTGTTTCTCCGGTGTACATCAAAACACCGTAAATGGAAACAGCAGTTGCACCACCAAATTGCAATAGCACAATATTCATGATGATGGAAGTGATTCGTCCAGCAATATTGCTTAAAAAATTCGGACTTCCGCATACAATAATTTGACGGATCATGGACACGTTGAAACGAGGCTTGCATAAACGCAGCTGTAATTTTCCGCGCACGAAAGGAAAAACTGCAATTACTGCACATATAAACATACCACTACAAGTGGCTAGTGCTGCGCTCCATATTCCCCAGCGGAATATGCCCAAAAATATAAATTCAAGAGCAGCACTCAGTACAGACATCAGTATGTTCAAATTCATGCTGCTGCGTATTTTTCCACAGATACGAAGATAGTTGTCCATCGCAAATACAATAGTTGTAACAGGCGAACAAAGCGCATACACCCGCATATATTGAACGGCAAGCTCTGCAAGCTCGCCTTCTGCACCAAGAAGATGAATTAGCCACGGAGCTGCCAGATACATAAATCCGCCGAGCAATGCTCCTGTTATTATAATCATCAGGCAAGCGCAGGAAAAAATATTATTAGCTTCCTTCTCCTTCTTTTTGCCTAACTGAATCGAGATTGGAACAGAGGAACCGACACCGATTAGATCTGCCAGAGAAAAATTGATAACTACAAACGGAAATGCCAAATTCAACGCGGCAAATGAGGCTTCGCCTAAAATACGCCCGAAAAAAATTCCGTCTAACAAGCCGTAAAGAGAGGAAGCCAGCATACTGATTCCACCGGGGATTGCCGCAAGAAAGAACAGTTTCATTGGTGACGTTTTTTCAAATAATTTCTCCTGATTCATTACTAAATTTCCTCGCTTTCTCTTTTAAGTTGGCAGTAAACTGTTCCAACCCATGTATAAACTCCGGTGTAAACCGCTCTAATGTATCATCCATCGCCTGCTGCTCTAATTCGTACACCTGACGAAGTACCATACTGGCATATTCCCGTCCTTCTTCTGTAAGACAGATTTCCTTTTCTTTTTTGCCACTATTCGTATTCAAAAAGATATAGCCTTCTTTCGTACATTCTTTCACAATGGTGTTTAAGGTCGTTTTGGGAATAAACCACTCCTCACATATTTCCTTTTGTGAATGAGATTTCCCATCATCCAACGCATACAGCAAGGTAAGCGCATTCACTTTGATACCCATTTTCTTTGCGATTACGTCGTAAATCCCGTCAATTACATTGACTGCAATCATAACTCTCCGTATTTCATCTCGATTTTGATACATTTTTACCTCCCATAAATAACATTTTGTTGTACTCTTCTTATCGAATGAGGTCAATAATTTCTTTTCCATTGAGTATTCTTACAAAAGCAAAGATCGAAAGCAATCAGTAGGCAATCAAAATAGCTTTTGGCAAAATGACAAACATTATAATACGAATTCGTACTTTATGCATTTTAGTACGAATTCGTATTATAGTCAATGGAGTTTATATTAAATTCACAAAGTATTACCATACGGTTTAGAAACTTTCTAAATTCAAACATGGCAAGATAGAGTTCGCGAAGCGCTCTTTACTAGCGTATAATTTTTGTAGGAAAGTTTACGCAACCTGCTCTTTTTTTATTGTTTGACACAATTAGCAAGATATGATATCGTATCAGAAGAAGAGCGTTAGCGAATTATAATCTTTTTAATTCGTTAGCGCTCTTTTTTTGTGTAAAGTTATGTAAGTTTACACATCCTATTACATATGCATAGGATGAAGTTCTTAAATGTTACCGCATAAAAAAGATTATGCAGAAAGGATTTCTTATGAAACAAAAATTAAACATAAATAAAATTAAGCTGACTGATTCTTTCAATAAAATGCGATCCTCCATTTTTAATAAAAGAGTAGCTCTTGATATCATTATTGAGGTTATCGGTAGCTTTTTGATCGCTATTAGTCTCTATAACTTTGCGGCACAAGCTAAATTTCCTATGACCGGATTTTCAGGTATTGCTCTTATATTAAACAGACTCTTTTCACTGCCTATCGGTATTACCACAATTGTGATTAATATCCCTGTAGCTATCATTTGTTATAAGCTATTAGGTAGAGGGTTCTTCTTACGCTCTTTTCGCTGTATGATTATTTCCTCTTTAATGATAGACTATGTAGGTCCTCTTCTTCCAATGTATGAAGGTGATCGTTTACTGGCAGCGATTTGCACTGGTGTACTAGGTGGTCTTGGTTATGCTATGATTTATATGAGAAACTCCTCTACTGGTGGATCTGATTTTATTATTATGGCGGTAAAAGCTATAAAACCACATATTTCCCTTGGTAAGATAGCTTTTTTATCTGATATTGGTATTATCTTAGTAGGCGGTATCATTTTCGATGATATGGATGGTATTATCTATGGTATGATAGTAAACTATTTATTTGCAATTGCTGTTGATAAACTTATGTATGGTATCAACTCCGGTAAAGTGGCTCTTATTGTAACTCATCATGGTGAATTAATCACTGATACAATTGAAGAATGCTGTCAAAGAGGCTCCACTATCCTAAATGCAGCTGGTGGTTATAAAAAGGAAGAAAAGCAAGTAGTTATGTGTGCATGTAATAATAAGCAAATGTATCTGCTAGAACAAGCTGTCAAACATTCTGATCCAGATTGTTTTATCATTATCCTTGAGTCCAATGAGGTTCTTGGAGAGGGCTTTATCATTCGATAATTGATAAACATCTTAATTACATTTTAAGACACAATTCGAGTATATGCACCATATGATATTGTAGGGATATCATTCCATATATTTTAGGAGGTGTCTATGTCTAGGAGAAACAAAGGGGATTTTTATAATCTATTATTTAATGTAGATAAAATATTTGTAAGGCCTTGCTATATTGATGCGTATATAAAGTTCAGTCATGAACTAAATGAATATCTTTTCTGTAAATATCCTGAATTCTATGCAGGCTTACAACTTTATCAATCCAAAGAAGAAGAATCTCGATTCACTGTAATTACCGCTTACTATGACGTTCGAAATATTTATAGAGAAATCGAGAAAATTTGTAAAGATATTGACGAGATTTATAAAGATGTTTGGAGAGACAATATAAGACGTGAATGTATTTTTACCTTCTGCAATAATATACGCATTATATAGTTTCGCTTAATTTAGTTGGTTATATTTCTTTCATATATAGGAGATACCAATTTTAATACAACAAGACAATGGTTGCGCTCCCAGTCAAGTAGATAGTACCTCCTTGACTGGGAGCGCAACCATTGTCTATAATTTTCTTTATCTCGTTACTTTAATTACACGGTCTACTAACTCACGATAGAAATGCCCTTTTTTAGCAATGGTTCCCTATCAAATTTTCAATTTCATGAATGGTTCTCGGTATTGCTGCAGATAAATTTTCACACCCGTCCTCTGTTACCAGACAATTATCCTCTATCCGAAATCCAATTCCCCAATCCTCATGATAAATACCAATGTCCACACAGAATACCATACCGGGCGCTATATGTTCCACAGTACCTATCGCATCGTGGACATCATATCCCACGTGGTGCGCTCCTCCGTGCCACATATAGTTTCCAATTTCCTCATAATTGCTTAATATACCTGCATTTTTCATCATTTCAAAATTATATTTTCTAGCAGTTAGATCCACATCTGCCATCTTCATTCCCGGCTTTATAATGGAAAACATATAATTTGATGTCTGCAATGCGCATTCATATAAGATTTTCTGTCTTTCTGTAAACTTCCCATTGCACGGAAAAGCTCTGGACACATCGTTCATTAACCCATCGTAACAGGCACCGACATCATTTAAAATCATATCTCCATCCATGGCCTGACCGCTGTAGGTATAATAATGAATACAAAAGTTATTCTTTCCTGCTGAAATTATGGAAGGGAATGCCGGTCCCTGTGGTCCATACTGTCCAAGTACATAGTCAAATATTGCCTTATACTGGTACTCACACATGCCTGGCTTCGAATTTTTCATCATCGCGGTGATGCCTTCTCCTGTAATTTGTTCCGCCCGGCGCATGGCCTCAATTTCACATGACTGTTTGATTGTACGCAACCTTCTGACAAGAATATTGGCATTTTCGGCTTGAATATACGGATACTGTAGGTTGACCTTTTGTGCAAATAAGTGTGCTGGTGTATCATAATCTCCATTATCTATTTTAAATAAATCCAGATACAGGAAGCCGTAATTCCCATTTGTCATAAGCGTATGTATATAGGAGTTGAATTCTTTAGTAAATTTAATGTTTTCAACCCCTGACAACTCGCTGGCTTCCTCCCCTTTCAATCTTTTCCCAGTCCACCGTTCCTGCAACCAGTCCGCTTCCAGTATAAATAATGTCTCCTTAATATTTCCATCCGCTTCCTTCTGCAGGAGCAACACTGTTTCCTTCTGTTCAATTCCTGACAAATATAAAAAATTTCTGTTTGCATAGAAAGGAAAAAACTCATCATTTGTCTTTCTGATCTCGTTTCCCGAAAAGAAAACCGCCACAGATCCCTTTTTCATGTCCGAGCAAAATTTCATCCTGTTTCCCTTAAAAAATTCTTTTTTCATGGTAAGCTCCTTTTCTTTTCATGACCATCGCCGCTAAAATTACGGCTGAAATCCCCCCTGCAATTTTTGCTACTATCATAGGATTAACCGCCGCCGGCTCTACCCTCATTGTAAATCCCAAATGTGCTCCAAAAGTACTTGCAGCACAAACCAGAAATGCTGCGTTGATAACTCTGCTGCGCTCATTCATATCCTTTAGCATAACCAGTACAGGAATTACACTGACTGTCCCAACTAACAGCCCCGCCATTCCTGTGGCATCTAAACCAGACCATGTACTCAGACGTTCCAGCTTTTCCAATCTACGCCTTATGAACTCGACCACAGGTAGGCTGCCGATCATTGTAATTCCTATAGACGCCACCACCTCCATGGCTTCCTCTATCGGCGCCGTCAGCGGAAGCAGATTAATTCCACATAAGTAATAAACAGTCCCCGCCACAAGGCCCACTGTACCTGCTATTTTCATGAAACCAGCAATGGCGAAGAAGCCTTTTTCTATCTTCCCGGGACATTTTAAAAGTCCAAAAAGGACAATTCCTAGAAATATAAAAATTCCAATGTTCTGCTTCAATATCTGTTCAAAATTCAGACCGCACAAAAAACCTCCCAAAACAAGGGCCACCGGCAATGTAATCAGACCAAACACCATTCCTCTGAGAAATCCCATATTGGCTTCTTCTCCCGCCATACCAAGGCCCACCGGAATGGTGAACAAAATAGTACAACCCAAGGTGGAAGACATGATTATGCCTGCGTAAACGCCAATTTGAGCATTTTTTGCAAGTTCAGCGCTTATTTGATAACCGCCCATATCGATAGCAAACAAACCTCCGAATATCCCCGGATCCACGCCCGCAAGTTGATAGAGCATATTGGATGGCACTCTTAAGACATAAGAAAACAATGGAACCAGGCAAATAATGCCCACCATGGAAAGTGCTGTTGGTCCCAATAAGAGAAATCCTTCCTCCAACTTCTTTCCATAGCCCCATCGATTCCCCAATAGCTTATCCAAACCGCCAATCACCACACCAACAGCCATAATATACCCTATCATCTGCTTCTTTTCCTCCCTATGTAGTCAGTTCTTTTTTCCTCTGTCTGCTTTTTTTATTCATGCGCCCCTTTTCGAATAAATTTTACCTTTTGAAACTTATCTTCATAATTTGTTTAAAAAAATCTGTCCTGCCACAGGTACATATAATTCACTGATCCCTTTTCTTCCCTTCGTATTAAGCCTTGAAACATTTTCCCCCATACAGTCCCTTACCTCAATTAAATAGTCGCATTCTTTCTCAAATTCCAGGAACAGCTTCTCAGCCTTTGTTCCATTTAAGATGATGTTCTCTTCGAATTTAGACGGTATCCGGATAATTCTCTTTTCAGTATAAACAGCACAGATTCCTGTATTTTCATCATCTGTCCAGACTTCCGGATAAAGATTATGGGGTTCCATCGGTTTAATTTGATGCTCTTGAAGGATTTCTTTATATTTTATCATAAATTTCACCCAATAATCTATCATTTTTTTCATAGAAGCAGTAATATCTTTTAATTTGACGGAAATTTGTACTGTAGAAAAAATACTGGAAATAATCTGTAATGCAGCTATTCTCGGCTCTTCATTTGCATGCCACATCAGAGGATCCGAATGTACTGTTGTATTGCCGCTCAGCATTCTTAAGTCAACAATACCCACCCGGTTACTGATGGCCGAATTAGGACAGTCTGTTACCCGAAACATATTCCCATATTTTCTCATGTTGGGTCCGATGTACCTTTGCCTGAATTCAATCATAACTTCCGGCTTTATTGTGGAAAGCCTTTGGTACATCTCAGACATAAGCACATCTAGTGCCTCCTGTACGCTTTTCTTATCCATCTGCTCATTCACCGGGGCAGAATTCACCCGTTCTGCAATCTGATCAATAAAATCCATCTTAAAGCCGTCTACTCCCCATTCCTTCAGGGCTTTTTCATAGATACCGATTAAATATTCACGCACCTGCGGGTACCTAGGGTCCAAAACGCCTGCTTTTAAGGCCTCATTGTAGGTAAGCAACTTATCCTGAAACATTTCCCAAGAATTAGAGCTGGACCCCACAAAAGGTACACTGTACCAAATCATATAGTTCATACCAAGGCTATGTATTTTTTCTACATGATGCGCAAAATCCGGAAATCTGTTTTTGGAGACTTCCCAATCCCCACAATAGGCATATCCTCTATTATTGTCATCCGTCTGCCATCCATCATCCAAAATAACCGTACCGAAGCCTAATTCCGCCGCCCGCTTACATTCTTCTTCAATTTCCTCTTGCTTTACATTCTGATGAAAGGAATACCACGTGGAGTATACCGGCTCCCTTGTATTATCGCCCGGCTCGATTGGCACAATACCGCAGTCCTTTTCCCACCACTCGCTCACCCCGGCAATCGCATCATAAAATGGAATTTGTCTACCATCTAACCTTATGCAAAAATCACATTCCATCTTGGTTTTTACATATAAAGAGGGTATTGCCACCTGCAACAGTAACGTTCCGTCCTCTTCGTGAATCCCCGCCTTCATTCGTATAATTTCCATAGTCTCTGATACGGCAATCGTAATCCTGTTCTTATTATCTTCACTAAACAGTGCCAGAATTGGAGCTGAGTTTGCTGTCATGCTTTGGCAAAATCCAGCCCAATCAGCATTGACCGAACGGTCAAACCCACAATTGGGATACCATACTCCAGCACAATCCAAAAAAGGGAAATGAAAGGAGCAGAGAATATCCTCCTTGGTAATCTCAACCTGTCTCTCTACTTTAAGCTTTATTTTATAAGTATACACATCATTTTGGGATGACTCCTGACAAAAGCTCATTTCCAACCCATTTATATTATGAAAAATTGGTTCTTTCACCATATTATTTCCTCTCTTCTAAAGGAATCTCAAGACAGCAACCACTGTCCATCCTCTTCCCATTTACTTTGATCATTTGCTTCGTTCTATTTGTCGCCGCCACGCTGCTATTTTGGCAAATGAAATCCACTTCTCCGTCCAGATACGGAAGATTGCTGATTTTAAACCATTGCACATCTTTTGGCATTTCCGGTGCTATGAATAATTCTTTTTGACTGGCATGTACTTTTATCCCAGCCAGCCCAAAAATATAAGATTCTATTACAGAATAAGAAACCTCCGGATATTCTCTTCTGTGCAGTTTCGGATCGATCAGCACCTTTAACCACTTATATGCAATATCAGGTCTGTGACACCGATAAAACAACATTGGATAATGAGATAGGCTTTCTACATTCACTCTTCCCGCATCAGCTTCTCTGTCCAATCGCTCCATATGCCTTTGTCGCCTGTCCTCTTGCCTTACCACATCATAATAACAAAGAGACAAAGCGTGCCCTATGGAGCTACTATGCTTTAATTCCCCCTTAGAATCCCTATATTGGTAATATTGCTCCTTAACAGGATCCCACCAGGAATCATCGAACACTTTCAGTAGCTTAGAAGAGCGCTCCTTGCACAGCTGCTGCATCGCCGTACTGCCTCCCTGCTCATAAAGCTCGGATGCAGAAAGATATCCTCTTATTTCTATCGCCAGCATATCAATTAAAGTCTCTGCTCCATCATAACTGCTGTCCTCACAATAAGATGGAATCCCCAGCCTTCCAAAGCCTTGCTTTCTCTCCAATATTCCATCCTTATTGTCGTCCCACTCCTCCACGTAATTATGAATTGTCCAGTCATAAAAATGCAGGAAATCCAAATGTTCTAAGTAGTCCCTATCACCTGTCACCTGATACATTCGATAGCAGGTATCCATCAGGTCAAAATTAGCGGGTAGATTGTACCAGAAGTCATTATCATTTGAATAATCCACTGGGCAGGGTCTATCATCCTTGTCAATTTCCCAAAAAGTACAAAATTTCCTACTTGCAGCTATATTCTGGGCAAACTTTAGCAGCATATTTTTTGTATGCTTTTCCAACCCCAATGCATGTGCCCCCATGGAATGGTGAGCCACATCTCTAACGCAAAAAGACTGTCTTTTGGGTAAGGCTGCTTCATACCAGCAGCCCACTAAATCCTCTTCATGCGCATAAAATAAGGCCTGCTCCTTAGCCCAGCGAAATCCCCTGTTCAATTCTTCAGAAGAACAGCTAAATTGTATCCTGTCTTTTGTCCTCATTTTTATCCTCCATATCTTTACGGAATGCGCTCTCTATACTATAATGAAACTATATATATTTAGAAAGGAGCTTTACTATGTTCAATAATGTTATTAATACAAAAATAGATCAACGTAAATCCTCCATGGAACGCTACATCCATTTTTATAATGTGAAACGGGATGTAGATCTAACGCTTATTCAAACAGGATATCAGAAGCCTTATCCGTATATTCACATTGCTCCATCCATCAGAGATCATTTCCTGCTGCATTTTATCTGTTCCGGCCAAGGCCATTACCATTTGCAACATTCCACCTATTCTTTAAGTCCAAATGACTGTTTTTTAATATATCCTCATGAAATCACCTTCTATAAACCCGCCGACGGGAATCAGCTGGAATATTACTGGCTGGGCTTTTGCGGATCTAGAGCTGCAGACTTTATCTCTGCCCTTGGATTTACCCCAAGCAAACACATCATCAATTATAATGCCCCCGAAATACCCGTCCTGCTTTCCAATATTGTTGACGCCGCCTTCCAATACCAGGAAGATGCTCTCAGCAAGGAATTGTACATTAACAGTCTGATTCAAAAACTATTTTTTATCATGCTAGGGGAAAAAAAGTTAAACCGTATTTCATTCTCACCATCTACTCCAAAGGATAATACCGATTTTCTAGGACAGGGGCAATACAAAAATAAGATAGTTAGTATAATTACCTTATTAATCCAAACCAGCTATCATCAGGATATTCACATCGAAACAATTGCAGACAACATGCACTTAAACCGAAGTTATCTATCCGCTTTGTTCAAACAAGAGACCGGAAGATCCATTAAACAATATCTGCAAAATTACCGGTTGACCCGGGCGGAGAGCCTTTTAACCAGCACCAATCTACCTATTTATGAAATTTCCTATTCCGTCGGTTTTCAGGATCCTATGTATTTTTCCCGGCTGTTTAAATCCACATTGGGTATAACACCCAGCCAATATCGTAATAAACATACAGGGCATCAATAAGGATGCAAGGGCATTCATAAGAATGCAAGGGCATTCATAAGAATGCAAGGGCATTCATAAGAATGCCCTGTATATTATTGTTTTACTGCACCCAGAGTCATTCCTGAAACGAAATATTTTTGAAAAAACGGATAAATTATGATAATCGGTGTAACCACCACCACTGTAATTGCGGAACGTATGGTTAATGGCTGAATGGACCGCATCTTCTCGGAAAGCATTACAGAATCTGTCATATCCGCCATTGCACTCGCCTGATTTAACATACGGTACAGGATGATTTGTAGATTATCCCATGTACCGTTTTTACTGTATAGGTTTACATCAAACCAGGAATTCCATTGACCCACTCCTATATAGATTGCAATACATGCCAACATAGGTACACTTAAAGGAATAACAAACTGTGTAAAAATCCGAATTTCACTTGCCCCATCCACTCTGGCAGCTTCAAATAATGCATCCGGAATATTCTGAATATAGGACGCCGTCAGCAGCATATAATAGGCACTGAATAAAGAGGGAAGCCAATACACTGTCAAGGTATTCACCAGTCCCAATTTGGTCATCAGCAGATAGGTGGGTATCAGCCCTCCTCCAAAATACATCGTAATAATAAACAGAATTCTCATGAACTTCCGCCCTGCGAAATGTTTGCAGCTAACGATATAACCCAGCAATGCACTGCATAAAACACCTGTTATCGTACCGATAACCGTCCTTAGAACGGACACTATGGTTCCTCTTATTAAAGTCACGCCATGTAAAACATATTCATAATTAGCCAAGGTAAATTTTCTTGGCCATAAATAGATGCCACCTTTTACAGCATCCTGCCCATTATTGAACGAAATAGCCAGGACATTGATAAACGGATAGACAACAATGATCATGAAACAAAACATAAACACTGCATTTACGATATCAAAAACCTTTCCTGCCCTGGTTTGCTTTATATAAAATGGTCTGCTCATCTTCCTTCCTCCTAAAAAGCTGATGTTCCCAAATGCTTACGGCAAAATCTATTTGTAATATAAACAAGTGCGAAGCCGATCACCGATTTCATCAATCCTACCGATGTACCTATCGAATAATAGCCAAGTTGAATACCATATCGGTAGGAATAAGTATCAATAACATCCCAATAGTTTTGTGTGGAGGCATTCCCAAGTATGAGGTGCTGTTCAAATCCGGCATTCAGGATTCCACCGATACCAAGAATCCACAGTATCACTATTGTTGGGAGGATGGTGGGAATAATAACATGCCTTATCATCCCCCATCTTCCCATTCCATCCGTTGCTCCCGCTTCACACAACTCCATATCAACTCCTGAAATTGCAGATAAGTAGATGATTGCAGACCACCCGATCCCCTTCCAGATATTAGCTAAAGTGTAGATAACCCAATAATACTTTCCTTTGGTCAGAAAGGGGATGGGTTTTGCAATCAGGTTCAATCTCATTAATATGTCATTCACAATTCCTTCGTTTGAGAGCATCATAAAAATCATGCTGCCTGCCACTACCCAAGAAATAAAATGAGGCAGATAAGAGGTCGTCTGAATTATTTTCTTAAAGTGCTTATGAGGCAATTCGTTGATAGACAATGCAAAAATAATAGGAGCCACAAACCCTACGGTCAGGCTTAATAAGCTCATAGCCAATGTATTCCTAAGCAATTGAAGAAATGATGGATTAAAAACAAAATCTTTAAAGTGTTTTAATCCCACAAAATTACAATCAAAGATGGACATACCTGGAATATAGTCCACAAATGCAATGAGTAATCCGTACATTGGTACATAAGCAAAGATAACTACCCAGATGATGATAGGGATACACAATAGCCATAACTGCCTTTGTTTGTTAAATCTCCTGACTATATACTTTATGTTTTTTTTTATCTCCAAAACCATATCAGGGTTTCACACTCCTTCCAAATGTTCATATTATTTATTTATCTTTTCCATGTTTCTCTTATAATTTTCAGACATCGCCTTCTCTAGTTTGTCAATCCCTGCAGTTGTTAATGCGTTCTGTAATGCGGTCCATGCAGCGTTAAATTCTTCCTCAGTATTCGCCTGTACCGCCGCACCCCAGTTCATGGTCCAAGCATCCTTTACCGCCTGTTCTGCAATTTTAACTTCATCGGTCTTCTCCATTAATCTCATGGCTGAGGAATCATAAATAGTTCCTTCCATATTTTC
>NZ_DAMADT010000013.1:31257-51408 GCF_031997925.1 Lachnoclostridium sp.
ATTTTCAATCATCATGCTTTTCCATTTATTTTCTTCATACCACATCTGGTTCGGCCACATGCAATGAACTCCATCTTTCCATCTCGACTGGGTGGTAAACAGCCACGGGGTACCGGTCCAATTATATTCATCATCATAGGACCAGGTTTCCGTTATCAAGGCTTGTTTTGCCGCCGGATCCACTTCCCATTTTCCTTCCGCATCAATGTTCCAGAACTTTCCTTCTCTTCCTGTATTGCCAATCGGTGTTCCGTTTGGAATTCCCCAGGTAGTTAAGGCTAATCCTCTTTCTGTTGCCTGGAAATTAATAAATTTCAATAAAGCTTCAGGATTCTTTGCTTTGTCCGTAATAATTGTATAACGACTACCCAGCGAATTTTTACCGCTTAAATAAGCACCCTCCGCATCCTCATCTTTAAAGGATACATGAATATAGCGCTTATCTTCCGGTGTGTTTGGATCCAATGCCTGCCATACTTCATGTCCAGAATCGTAAGAAACCCACCATTCACCAATGACACCAGCGATTCTCTCATTTGAAAACTTTGTCTTCCACTGTTCATACTTGTTAACAAAGGAATCTGGATCCAAGGTTCCGTCCAAATAAAAACGGTTAAAATATTTGGTCATCTCCTTACCTTCCTCTGTAAATGCCCAGTAGGTAAAGTCGCCTGCTTTGCTGATATCATAACCATTCTTTAATCCCCAGAAGCCACAAAAAGCTGCCGGATCCGACCAATGTCCGGAATCAGTATAAAAGGATAATGCATATCTCTTCTCCCCGTTTGGATTTGTAGGATTCTTTTTCAAGATTTCATTCAAGACATTATAATAGTCATCCGGTGTTTTAATTTCCGGTGAACCAACGGCTTTCCATTCATCATAGCGGAGTTGTGCTGCCTTATCCGGGAGTTCTGTTATAGCCCCCATCAGCGTAGGTGTGTACCAAAGCTTCGCATCACCATCCAAAAACAGCGGGTATACCTCGCCCATTGTATCTTTTATGTCCTTTCCTATGGTATCCATATAAGGAGTCATTTCCACTGCCTTGCCCATAGAAACAAATTTTTTCATCATGTCATATGTAATGCCGGTGACAATATCAGGATACTGATTGGATGCCAGTGCCAAATTAACGGCTTCTGTTCCATCACCGGACGTATACTGGATTTTCAATTCAACATTGAATTTATCTTTAAAGTATTTTACTACATTTTCTCTTCCCTGTTTCTCAGCTTCTGTTGGTGCATCAAATCCACCGGCATCCAGGATATTAATTACTAAAGTATCCTTTGGAACTTCCCACCCAAATTCATTAATTACGCCTGAAGAAGTGTTTGCTGTTTCGGCTTTTGGGGTATCAACTTTTGCGGTCTTACCACAGCCACTCATACTTGCTAGGACCAGTGTAACGCACAATATCCCACTAATCAGCTTCTTTTTCATAAATTACCTCCTGCTCTTTCACTTATTTTTTAATTTCATCTTTTAATGCATTTATTACTATAAAGTCATCTATATCTTATATATTTTTTCCAGTTTTGTGTATTCATAAATGCTATTTTTATATAGACATTTGCTATATGTTGTATTTTTATTTTATTTTTGTTGTTTTATTGTGCATATTCCACAACTTTGTTTAAACAATGGGTAGAAGAAACTTCAAGGCCGACAAATCAATCCACTCTATTGCAAGCAGCCCATCCCCAACAATAAAAATCGGCAGTGAAAAATCTACCCTTACTATTTAACGATACGAGAAAAGGCCGGAGATTTCATTATTGTGAAATCTCCAGCCTTTGCTCCTATAGGAAAACCTGCTCACTCTTCCGTTAATTATAAATAATCCTTCATATACTCTCCATGAGCTTCAATTAATTCATCGCACATAGCAACGATATCATCGATGGACAGCTCTGCACAGGTATGTGGGTCCAGCATCGCTGCCTGATAGATATTCTCACGCTTCTTCGTATGCGCCGCTTCAATGGTCATTAGCTGAACATTGACATTCGTCATATTCATTGCTGCTAGCTGCACCGGCAATCTCCCCACATGGCAGGGATGAATTCCCCTAGCATCTACAAGACATGGAACCTCCACACAAGAATCCGCAGGAAGATTATCAATCAGTCCGGTATTTAATACATTACCGCCGATTTTAATCGGGTGATTCGTTACAACCGCTTCCATGATATAGGAAGCATACTCGCGTGACCGTTCATGAGTGATCCTTCCATCCTGAAGAATGCTATTCTTCTCCTTCTCCCAGCCCTCGATCTGGTTAATGCATCTTCTCGGATACTCATCAAACGGAATATTAAACCAGTCAATCAACTCCGGATATTTTGACTTGATAAAGAAAGGATTGTATTCCGCATTGTGCTCGCTGGATTCCGTGCAGTAATAACCAAGGTGCTTAATATATTCATAACGCACCATGTCATTATGCTTCTCGCCTGCATTCTTCTTCAGGGCACGCTTCTTGATCTCCGGATACAGATTCTCTCCATCCCTATCCCTGATTTCTAGAAGCCATGCCATATGGTTGATGCCCGCAATCAAATCACTACGGCCCTCCAGCTTATCTTCCATTTCAAGTCCCTTCAGCAGGGCCTCGGAACATACCTGGACACTATGACATAAACCGACAGTACGGATCTTTGTATATCTTTGCATATATCCGGTCAGTATTGCCATCGGGTTCGTATAATTCAAAAACAGGGTGTCCGGACATACTTCCTCCATATCCCTTGCAAAATCCCTCATCACCGGGATTGTCCGCAGCCCCCGCATAATTCCTCCGATTCCCAAAGTATCTGCAATGGTCTGTCTTAGGCCGTATTTCTTAGGAATCTCAAAATCTACAATAGTGCAAGGATCATAACCTCCTACCTGGATTGCATTAATTACGAAATTAGCATCCCTAAGTGCCTCTTTTCTCTGCTCTACTCCCAGATAGGTTTTAATCTGCGCTCTTGATGAATTAACATTTTTGTTGATTGCCTTAAGTATGATTTCCGATTCCTCCAACCGCTTGGCATCAATATCATAAAGAGCAATCTCCGCCTCGCAAAGACTAGGTGTACACATGCAGTCTCCCAGAACATTCCTTGCAAATACTGTACTTCCGGCACCTAGAAAAGTTATTTTAACCATAATTTCTTCTCCTTATTGTTTGTATTATGCTACTGTCTATTATATAATGTTATCATGTTGGAATCTATGTCATTTGTTTCGAAAAATTGTCATTATGTTGATTCTGCATCAAAAAAAATGTTGGTCAACCAAATCATCCGTTATCTGTAATCGCCATCGAGCAGAAGGAGGAAGCATCATGAAGCCATTATCAGTACAAGACAATAATATTATCCCCGGAAGACCCCTGGTACTATATCATTGCGGTCATGAACAATGTAAACCATCCCATTCCTTTGGTCCTGCCATCCGTCCTCACTATTTAATCCATTTTGTTTTGCATGGGCAGGGCGCCTATCATGTGAATGGATCAGTATATCATGTAGGTGAAGGAGAGGGTTTTTTAATTCATCCGGGAGTCACAACCCTGTACTGCGCGGATGACCAGAATCCCTGGGAATATTGCTGGATCGGCTTTGATGGGTATGATGTACCAACCGTATTAAAATTAAGTGGCCTTTCCCATACCAGCCTGATTCTTAAGGATTACAGCAACGGCATGCTGCAAAAGGATCTGTTCTCCTTAATCCTCGCTTTCACCGAGCGCCAGGGAAATGATCTGTTCTATCTCGGCTTGCTTTACCGCTGCCTCTCCTATATCTGTCGTCCTATACAAGCACCCTTAGGGGTTGTCTATGAAAATTATATTTCCAGGGCTATGGATTACATACACAATAATTATACCTATGATATCCGTGTTACCGACATTGCAAAATTCATTTGCATCGATCGTACCTATCTCTATAAACTGTTTATCAATGCCACTGCCCTGTCTCCGCAGGAATATCTGATCCAGTACCGCATCAAAATCGCCCAGCAGCTGCTCCTAGAATCCGATCTTTCCGTGTCCGAGATAGCATACTCCTGCGGTTTCAGGGATGCCTCCTCCTTCAATAAACATTTTAAGAAGCACCTTCAGATTAAGCCCCTGAAATACCGGAAAAGTATCCTTGCTAACCAGGAAACCATATAGTAATGCATCCCGAAGTCATCTAGAAAAAAAAATAATAGCAGACATGGTAACGCTCCCTACTAAGTAGTATCTACTTGATAGGGAGCGTTACCATGTCTGCATGTTGCTGTTGTTTGTCAACCAATATATGGAAAAAAGCTACAGGATGCAATTTGTTGTAATTATTACAATCGCATTCTATAGCTCCAATGACTTTCCTTACTTTATTTTCTAATGTATTTACTCAAAAATCTTTATTCCTTGTTTATTTAATTGATCTATCTTTTGATGCACTTTATGCAACAATTCAAGTATATGAGTAGAAACAACGGATGCCTCATTATATAAATCATTCGCCATCTTTCTATCTTGTGCCTTTACAGCCTTTATTACCTTATCTCCCATTCTATGGAATTGATCATGGAATCCATCGATTTCTTTCCATTCCTTTTCAATTGCTTCATGATCAATTATAAGAGCATGATAGAAATGTCCAAAAGCACACTTATGTGAATTCGTTTGTAAAGGTGCTATCTTCATGTTATCCACGATACCTTTCAAACTAACCATCCACTCAGTGTGAGCTTTTATAGCCTTTTCAATCACAAGTTGAAGCTCTTCATTGGTAACCGCTTGATTACCTGTACTTAATCCTTGAAACATTTCTTTTATTTCATGTGATAATCGATCGTCAATTTCAGAGATATTCTTTGCATATTTTACACTCTCCTGAGCATCCTTGGAAACTTCCTGTGTCATTTCACTAAGACGTTGCGCATCAGAGCTTGATGTTTCCATCGCGCTACTAATCTCATTGGCTGCAAGTTTAATACCTTGCATAGAATTATGTATGTCACCAACGCTAGACACAACACCCTGAAGCATTTCGATATTCTCACTAATCGTCTCGGATACCATATCAATCTTATCACTCATTTGACTGGTAGATACCATTGCACGATCCATGCTCTCTTTTCCTTCTCTCGATGCATTGTGAATATCATCTACGAAAGCTCTCATTCCTTCCAAGTTTTGCTTTGTGTCATCCGCTAACTTACGAACTTCTTCTGCTACAACAGAAAAACCTTTTCCTTGCTCTCCCGCTCTTGCAGCTTCTATCGCTGCATTTAAAGCTAATAAATTTGTTTGATTTGCAATTGTTTGAACACTTTCAACAATCTTACCAACCTCGGTTGCCAAAACAACCAGCTGTTCGATTTTATCGTTCATAATCTTAGTATCTAAGATAACGTTTTCTTTCAGCGCAGTAACATCTGTTAATAATTCTTTGCTGTTATTATTCTTAGAGGCTAGAATTTCAGATTCATTCGACAGATTCTCCAATGTACTTGCTGTATAATCAATCGTTTCATTCACTTGATTCATTGTTGCAGTAGTTTCTTCCACAATAGCGAGATTGGATTCACTAACAGAAGACATTTCATGCGCAAAATCCATTAATTTTGTTGAAATATAAGACATCCCCACATCAAAGCTACTGATGGAACTTGCAATATCTAATACTTCATTTGCTGCTTTTGCCATCCTTTTTTCATTCTCAATCAAAGTATTAAAATCTTTGATTACCCGACTATGAATCTTATGATTGCTTGAAGGGCAACTACAACCACCATCTTTGCCTGCCATGGTATCCTCAACATACTTTAAGATACCATCCATTTCAGCACAAGAACCTTTTCGTCTCAATCTCATAGTGTTTTCTCCTTTTACATTTACATTGTATTTTAATTACAATAATATCCATAATATAGTTTTCTGCACTATTTTATCTTCATACAATTTACCATATGTTTATGTATTTGCTCAATAATTCCAATTATTAAAATAATTATATCAATTAACTGCAATTTAGTCACTACTTATTTCTGAGTTTCTCATTAATATTTTCTAAGTTTCTCATTAAGTTTTTGATAAATTTGTTTCATCCACGGTTCACTACATGCAGCAACAGCTTCCTCCAATGTAAACCATCTAACCCCACTATTCTCATCTAGTTTTATAGATAACTCCTGTCCCTCGTCAGCTTCTAACAGATAAGTAACATTGATATGAAGGTGAGAAGAAACATAGGAACCTCGTTTGATATGACCATCCACCGTAAGAATTTCTATAGAATATATGTCTGGATTTACAGCAGTTACATCCTTTAATCCTGTTTCTTCTTTGGCTTCCTTTATTGATACACGCAACAAATCCTCATCCCCATCTGCATGTCCGCCCGTCCACGCCCAAGAATCATAGAGATTATGATACACCATAACAATCTTCGTTCTTTCTTTATTAACTAACCATGAGGATGCAGAAAAATGTGCAATCTTATTATCTCGCGTAAAAACATTCTCAGAATGTTTCATAAACCACAACATTGCTTCTCTATCTTTCTCCTCTTGCTCATTGTATGGTCTATAATTTTGTAATTGTTCATATAATGCCATATTTATCCCCATTTCTTTACTTACTTGTACAAGCCAAGTTATAGTTGAATCACGGACACAATGCTATGCTTTCTATCCATGGATTGGCTGACTTATTAGCCTCATAATACGTTTAAGATACGTTTTACTCGCTACGTACTAGAAGTTTAATACTTCATATGATGGAGCATTAAACTTCTTTCGCTACTAATACCTTATACTTTTCAAAACGATGTATAAATTGATGATTGTATTTAACATTATCATGATCATTTATAAAATTCTTTAAAAAGAATATTGGACTCTTTATAAAACATTTTAAATGGAATATAGATTCTTTATAAACTATTTTTATAGAATACATGATGCTTTATAAATCATTTTATATAGAATCTTCATTTTATATAGAATCTTCATTTTATAATTTATTTTTAATAGAATACTCGAATTTTAGCCATTTTTTATTCTACCACTAAATGACAAAAATTGCAAAAGCAAAATTATCGCAGCAATCTATTTTAATGCTATTTCTACCCATTCTCTACTTATTCTTATCTGTGCATGCTCTCAAATTACGACCTTTTGTATCATAACTAGGCAAGGATTCCATTCATCCCATAATGTCTTAAAACATTCTAGTGGCCGAAATCCCATACTATAGTAGAAATCTCTTGTCTTTGCATACGACGGGTCATTACTGCTATCATCTAGCGTCTTAACCTGTAAATATTCTATCTTGTTGTTTTGACACCACTCATAAACGCATTGAAATAACATTTTACCTATCCCTTGTCTATGATAATCAGGATTTACTCCCATAACATAGATTTCGGCACTATATTCATTATGTAGCTTCAATGATAGAAATCCCACTGCCTCTGACCCCTGATATGCAGTCCACATAGGTAAGGAACCACTATTTTCGACGTATTCAGTTGTTGAACTTGGTATTCCAAACCAATCCGGTAACTTCATTAATATTTCTTTCGCAATTAATTTACGTTCTAACATATTGTGTACTTGTTCTATTCTCATATTAATAATCATGCCTTTCCATAGCCTGCAAACTTTAGGCTACTGCCACATTAATATAACTCTTACAAACAAATTGATAAACGAAAAAAGGCTGCAGATAATCTCTGCAGCTTATGATTGCACTGCTTGCCAATGACGAGCAAAACACATCCTCTCAATAATATTTAGAAATCTTGATATTACTTTAATGCTAGCAACTCTATAAGAATTTGTCAATTTAATTATGCACTTAAGTATACTTACGCAAGTTCCTTGGGAGTTTCACCTAACGCAGAATCTTTCATACAATTCTTTTTCCGTAGTAAAAATAACCTATTTAGTCCTTGTTGCCACGGATATATAAATTCTAAGTATCTTTCTTCTTGATATACTTGTTCGTACTGTTTTCTCCACGTTAAAGTATCTAACTGTCGAAGCGTAAGAACACCATCCTTTTCATAAAGGTTATCCTGCAAGTTTGTATACTCATAATCCATAAGTCCATCTTTTGATAAATAGGGATTTAATTTAAGAAAAAGTAGTCCACCTGGTTTTATAAGTCTTGAGAGTTCACTATAGATATTGACTGCAACATCATTGGGTACAACATCCAATACATTAGATAATATGACCCCATCAAAACTTTCATCTTCCATCTGGGACACATACGTAATATCTCCAACAACAAAATCAAGCTGCTTGAAATGATTTATTTTCGCCATTTCCTTGCAAAATGTAATGCCTGTATCAGAACGATCAATTCCCAAACCATAGTTTAGGTAACCATATTCTGCACATTGAAATAGGATATCTCCGGTCCCGCATCCAAAATCAATAACAGTTTGGCACTCTTTCGCAAACATTTGCAGACAAGTATCAAACATGGGTTCCACCGTAATCTGTTCACCGGTTAAATCTTCTGTTTTACAACCAGAATACACCTCGTTCCATTTCTGAATCGAATTATCATATTCCTTCATCTTGATTCCCAGCTTTCTCTGTTCTATTTTTTTGTATCGTAGCACAGAGTTATTTCTATATCTAGATTAAATTTTCACAAAATATTGAATGAAAATTAGAGTAATTTTTATTCTATTAATGATAAAAAAAATGCACCTGCTATGCTAGTATTTTATCTAACATTTTGGGTACATTTCATTCCTTACAATTGCTCTTGCGATATCTTAAAATATAGTTTCTTCCACCCATGTGATAGAATCCATCGACTGATTCACTAAATCATAACTCATATCAGGATGTATGGTATCCGCATGCGCTATCGTTATCACAGACATTGCAATTGCCATTTTTAATGTATTTCGTGTGTCCAATCCGTTCATAAATCCAAAACCCAAACCTGCCACACATGAATCACCAGCTCCGGTTACATTTACAATCGACACCTTATCCGCTTTTAATATGCCCTCTGATTCACGATCATTATAATAAACTCCCTGTATATCCAAGCTGATAAATACTTTTTGTACACCTTGATCCAAAAAGTATTTCCCTGCACGCTTTATATCTTCCAGATTTTTTATTGGAAATCCGCATAGAACTTCAGCCTCTAGACGATTTGGTTTTATCGTATGCAAGTATGGAATTAGATGCTTTAGAGGTTTTGCTTTGGCTGCAGAAACAGGATCTAAAATAAACTTAGTTTTCTTATAAAATTTCTTTAGAATGTACTCAAGAAGTGGAGGGTTGTCTGCATCAAGAACCACATATTCCGCTTGTTCAAACAATTCAGCTTTAGAATCAATGAACTCCTCTGTAATATATTCTGTAACCTTCATATCTACAATACCGGCTTCTAGTTCCCCTTCTTCATTGAGGATTGCCATATAGGTTGGTGTAGATTCTCCTTTTACAATCAAAGAATCTTTCATATCAAGATGCATCTTATTCGCATGTTCTAATAAACTTCTTCCCTTTTCATCATCGCCAACTACAGAAATAAACTTTGTGTTTACTCCAACTCTTGCTAAATTCTCAGCAATATTTCTACAGACACCTCCAAAGGAAACTCTGACCTTACCAGGATTAGAATCGTGTGGCTTAAAATTTCGGTTGGTAAATCCTATGATATCATAAATAGAAACTCCAAAAACTAAGATATATGGTTCTTTCTCACAAAACATCTTTTTTCTCCTAAATTTCATCTTTTCTCGTAATGCGTATTTTACACGATATTTTTTGCTGTGACTACTATAAATCACTTTTTTCCTTATTTTACAAATGGAGTTCTATAATTCTAGTTTCTTCTTGTAAAACTGCTATATGATTGGTGATAAAATATGCCACACATTCTTCTCCACAACACCGCAACTTTCATACAACCTAAGTGGATTAGTTTCATTTATACCTACTCCCCCTTTAACCCAATTACCTAATTTAAATTATTATGAGTAATTTCTTGGAATTCGTCTGTTTCCATGATATATTCTATTAATTTGGGTTGTATGTCCGGATAAGTCCATAGTTCAGGGAGTTCAGAAAGCATAATAACTTCCTCCATCTCATAGTTTGGAAGATTCGTAAATTCATAGATATCTACGAGAAAAAGCATTCCAAAAGATTCTGGTTCTCCTTCTCTTTTTACAGAGTAGACACAAATTGGTTTCAGATCATAATTAATCGCACCTGTTTCCTCAAACAATTCTCTTCTTGCGGTCTCATTAATCGACTCCCCATATTCTCTTTTTCCACCTGGAAATTCATATGTGTTTCTTGCTCTATGTTTACAAAATACCCATTTACCATGATATATAGCACCTAAAACTGCAAATTTAAGTTCACTATCTTCTACAGTAGGATAAAATTGTACAGTAGTTTTCTGATTCATATTCTTCTCTCCTTCGTACCTAATACATTACAATACTAAATAGATTACTCCCATTAATCATTCTTCAGTTTTATCTCTTAAATCATATAATTCATAAAGAGCTAACATATTTGTATACATTAATTTACGTACTAAAAGTTGTTGGTACGTAACAGACTTCACTTTTCCTTCTGCCTTAAGTTTCTCCATCCGAGATAGTATATCTTTGTATTCCACCAAAATACCTTCAAGCATCTTTTCAAATGCACCTAACCTTTTTTGATTATCCTTCTCCATCATGTTTTCCTTTAAAATCGATTTTTTTATATTATAACACCCTTATCCTCTTAATTCTACAGATAAGAATTCGTTGTATCCCATGACTAGAAATTCTAATGTAATTACAAAGCATAAATCAAAATAAAATCCGTATAATGTCACGCAAGTTGTTTATATTTTAACACTCTACTATATAGAGATAGAAAAAAGAACAACTAATTTTCCAATAAAATATTGATATAATAATTTTCTATGATAAAATATTTTATTTACTACCAGTAAAATATTTTATTTTTATTTAGAGATAAGACTTTTAATAATGTTACGTGACTGTATAAAGTATCTTTTATACCTATTTTGTCATTTTTTTATGCATATTTTTATATTTTCTTTTCATTTTTTTGTTATTTTTTTAACATTTTACCATTGACCACGTCCTCTCTATGTGTTATTCTTTTGTTAAATATTTAACATGTTTATGTTACATAGAAGGAGGACAAAATATATGGCACGTTTTACACTACCAAGAGATTTATATCATGGAAAGGGCTCTCTTGCAGAACTTAAAAATTTAACAGGTAAAAAAGCAATTATCGTTGTTGGAGGCGGCTCCATGAAACGTTTTGGATTTTTAGATAAAGCCATTAATTACTTAAAAGAAGCTGGAATGGAAGTCTCTTTATTTGAAAATGTAGAGCCAGATCCTAGTGTAGAAACTGTAATGAAGGGCGCTGCTGTGATGAGAGAATTTGAACCGGATTGGATTGTATCCATGGGTGGTGGCTCTCCAATTGATGCAGCAAAAGCAATGTGGGCATTCTATGAATATCCAAACACAACATTCGAGGATTTGATTATTCCATTTAACTTCCCAACCCTTCGTACAAAAGCAAAATTCTGTGCCATCCCATCTACCTCCGGAACAGCAACTGAAGTAACTGCTTTTAGTGTAATTACAGACTATCATAAGGGTATTAAATATCCTCTAGCAGACTTTAATATTACACCGGATGTTGCTATCGTAGATCCTGATTTAGCTGAGACAATGCCTGCAAAACTTACCGCACATACTGGTATGGATGCTATGACACACGCTGTGGAAGCATATGTTTCAACACTACATTGTGATTATACCGATCCTCTTGCGATGCATGCTATTCGTATGACTCATGAATATTTAAAGGCCTCTTATGATGGAAATATGGACGCACGTGATAAGATGCACAATGCACAGTGTTTAGCTGGTATGGCATTCTCCAATGCATTACTAGGTATTGTCCACTCTATGGCTCATAAAACCGGTGCTGCTTACTCCGGTGGTCATATTGTTCATGGTTGTGCGAATGCTATGTACTTACCTAACGTTATTAAATTTAATTCTAAAAATGAAGAAGCAGCAAAACGTTACGCTGAAATCGCGACTGTTCTTTCCTTAAAAGGCAATACAACTACAGAACTTGTAGATGCTCTTATTGAAGAATTAAATCAGATGAACCGCTCCTTAAATATTCCAAGCTGCATCAAGGAATATGAGGATGGAATTATCGATGAGAAAGAATTCTTAGAAAAATTACCTGAAGTTGCTGCAAATGCTATCTCTGATGCTTGTACCGGCTCTAATCCTAGAATACCAACACAAGAAGAGATGGAGAAGTTATTAAAAGCATGCTTCTATAACGAAGAGATTAATTTCTAACTTTATCCAAATATATCCTATAAAATCCAAGTGTGCTTGTTAACTCTCCCTCAAGCTCACTTGGATTTTTTTCCCTTAGATTACTTTTCACTAAGCTATGTTTTTTTTCCTTTATATCAAGTATACTAATACCATACTTAACATCGAAGGACGGACTAAATTCTATGGAACTAAATTTAGACCTATATAAAACAATGGCTTTGGTTTCCATTGTATTTTATATCGGAAGATATTTACACAATAAAGTTGCAATAATTAAAAAATACTGTATTCCACCTGCTGTTGTCGGTGGCATTCTATTCTCACTCTTAGTATTAATATTAAAAGTATCCAATCTAGCTACTATAACATTGGATACTACACTACAACAGATTTTTATGACCGCCTTTTTTACTAGTATTGGATTTACTGCAAGTTTTAAGATGCTAAAAAAGGGAGGCTTAAAAGTTATAATCTTTTTAGGTCTTGCAGTACTTCTTGTTGTTCTCCAAAATTCGGTAGGTGTTACTTTGGCGACATTATTCGATTTTTCTCCACTTCTTGGCCTTTGTACTGCTTCTATCCCAATGGTCGGCGGGCATGGTACTGCTGGTTCCTTTGGACCGATTTTAGAAGACTTGGGTGTTTCTGGGGCCACTACCATATCAATTGCCTCCGCAACCTTTGGCCTTATCATGGGAAGTATTGTTGGAGGATTCGTAGCCAGAAGCCTAATACATCGTAAAAATCTAGTAACGGCACATGAGGAAAATTCTAATAATCAGACAGATACTGTTGGAGATTATAATGAAGAAAATCATAATATACTATCTTTTAAGAAGTTAATGACGGGCGCTTGCTTATTGTTTCTAGCTATGGGACTTGGTTCCTATTTATCGGATTGGATTGAAAGCTTAGAGTTAACTTTCCCTTCTTATATTGGAGCAATGCTCGTTGCTGCTATCATTCGAAATATTTATGATATGTGTCATAAAGAAATTGTAGAAAAAGAAATTGAAACTCTAGGTGGGCTTAGCCTCTCCTTCTTTTTAACGATGGCACTGATGGGATTAAAGCTATGGGAATTATTTGATTTAGCATTACCACTTCTTATTTTATTAGTTGCACAAGTACTCTTGACTGGACTTTTCGCTTATTTTATTACATTCCGTGTTATGGGAAATAATTATGAAGCAGCTGTTTTTTCATCCGCAGTCTGTGGTTTTGGTATGGGTGCAACACCAAATGCGATTGCAAATATGGACGAGCTTACGAATCGATATGGGTTTGTACCAACTCCTTACTTTGTCGTACCAATTGTAGGGTGTCTCTTTATTGATTTTGCAAACTCAGCAGTTATAACGATATTTATTAATTTTTTAAAATAATAACTTAGCCAAAAAAGCGGATTCAAATCGTTTTCCTTTCAAGCGAATATGCTTCTATGAGGAATTATATTTGAATCCACTTTTAATAAAATAATAGGTAAACAACTTAAGAATTATCTTATTGATCAAGCAACTTAAGGATTATCTTATTGATCAAGCAACTTTGTTGGTGTTATACTTCGTATTCTAAGTGACGATAGTAATATCGTTATAGCTGAAACTAGGATAATCCCAAGAGGTATGAATACGATATACTGATATGGCATAATAAAGTTAACCTTCATGATGCCATTACTTGCAAGCAGCATACGAGTAATAGGATCTGACAGAAGAAAACCAAGCACTATTCCAATCATACTTCCAAGTAATATCACTGGCAAATAACTGTATCCAACATGTAGAATTAGTTGAGAGGTCGTGTATCCAAGGGCTTTATAGATACCATATTGTTTTTGCTCCTTTATAATTTTTACTTTAATTAAAAGCAACAAAATCAATACTACCGTAATTGCTGTAATTCCTCCACATACAATACAAAGTGTCGAAACCGAACCACGAAATGATTCCATAACTGTATTAATAGAATCATCTAAATTAATAATCAGTTTATCAACATCGGAAAACTCATAATTTAGTTTATTAATAAAGTTTTTTACATCTACTCCATTTGCAAGATAAATAGAAGCCATTGTTATCTTATAATTTGGTTTTAGTCGCTTCATGCCTTCTGTTGTTAGACTGGCACCCTTCCCAAGCCCATTGATATGCTGTTTCACGCCAACAATTAAATATTGCTCTTCTCTACCAAAGGATGACACTGCAACACTATCTCCTAGCTTTAACCCGAGATCATCTAATGTTTTATTGCTAATCACGATTTCATTATCATATTCAGCAAGTCTTCCCTTAATTAATGTTTTTACCTCAAGTAACGAAAAATCGTCTGTTACTTCTACTCGTACCTGGCTTTCCTTCTCTCCATTCTTTAATAGCATATCCTCCCAAATGAAATCATAAACCTTGGTGACTTCCTCCATTTCCTTTACTTGATTAATTACCTTGTCATAGTCGTTCGCGTTCACTGACATTTGAATTTCAGAGGTTTCCATCCCAACTAGATTTAGTAATGCCGAATCATCAATGACAAAATTATAATACATTGCCAACGCATATACACAAGCAAATGTTAAAAGAGAGATAATCACCGACATAACAATGTTTTGCTTTCTATTAAATAATAATCCTTTAACACCAATAGCAAAGTTAAGATTTAATTTTGATTTTGTAAGTGGAAGGTAATTTCTTTTAAAGTTATGAGTTTCTATACCACTACGTAAGGCTACCAAAGGAGTAATTCTTTTTAATTTTCTAGCAGTCATTGCAGTAACAATAAGAATCAGTAGCAGATTTATCATGAAACTAGAAATAATACCCAAGCTGCTAATATGTCCAATCCATTGTAAACCAATAGACGCTGATATAATATTACCAACAGATGAAGAAGCTGTCATTGCTAGAACTAGCCCTACCAGAATACCACCTAATGTGAGCATTATGAATTCAAGTAATAAAGAGTACTTTATCTGTCTAGTCGTATAACCGATGGCCTCGAGAGACCCAATGTTCTTTATATTCTTTTCCAGATGAACAATTATCGAAAATCGGATTACTACTAAAGCAATTGTTAAAAGTATCAGTGAAAAAGCTATCAATATGACCATAAGAATGTTCACAAACATTGTCGTACCTTCTTTAAATGTGTCATAAGATAAAATTTGCAAATAAGTATTTTCTCCCTTTACCATACCCTTAAATTGAAGTGCAAAGCTTTTCTTAAACTCTTCGCTTCCTGTTCCATCTAAATGAATATTAATAACACTTTGTTTTGCACTATCCACCACTTCTTCTCTAAGAGTTTGAAACTCAGAGTCATAAACAAAAAACTGATACATCGAGATATTACTTGGTGTAGCAAAAATAACATTTTCATAAAATCCTGCAATCACAAAAGTGTGAGTGCGATTCTCAACCGTTATCTCAAGCTCATCACCAGTTTCATATTTATCTGCAGTCTTTAGTATATAAGGAACCAAAATCCCATTTTCCAGCTTTTCTGTGGTCTCATCAATAATTGGAATCTGACTAATATTATAAGAATCACTTGCGTTTAAAACAATAGTAATAAGATTTTTTCCCTTATCCTGCCTAGTTTTATTACAAATCTTTGGAGAGGTATAGTAGATACTGTCATGAACTTCGTATTTGCTAATGTCTTCTCTTTGATTAAGTATCGTAATCACGTTATCTAAATTTGAATTTCCAACAATCACAGTACTATCAGCACCATGAAGCCTTTCATTTTTCTCATCAACAAATTCGTTAAGCTGACTCTCTATACCTATTCCTGTATACATCATAAAAGTGGACAGTATGACTAAAAGAACCAATATAACAGAGGTAGCGAGCGAGCTCTTGATATTGTTCTTTGCAATCAATAATAGCTTCATACCTACCACCCCATTTTCTGCAAGAATTCATGAAGGTTGGCATGGCGATCGGGATCATTCTTCTTATAAACACCTAAGTTACACTCATCTAAGATGACACCGTCTTTTAAGTAAAGGATACGATTTGCCCTTCTTGCAGTCTTAATGTCATGAGTAACCATGACAATGGATTGACCATTTTCATTCATCTTTGTCATTACATCCAGGACATGCGTGGCATTCTCAGAGTTAAGCGCACCGGTTGGTTCGTCAGCAAATATGATTTCCGGCTCATTAATTAATGCTCTTACAATTGCAACCCTTTGTGCCTCTCCGCCAGATAGCTGAGAAGGAAATTTGTTATAACACTTTTCATCTAAACCAACTTCTGAAAGTAGCTCCTTTGCCCTCCTAGTGATAGTCCTTCGGTCTTTACTTATCAGTAACCCACTGACTAAAATATTGTCTAGGATACTCATTGTTTCATTTAAATAAATCTGCTGAAAGATAAATCCACAATGAGATCTTCGAAAAATGGCTAGCTTATCATTGGAATATTGGCTTATTTTAGTATCTCGAAAAATAATCTCACCAAGCGTCGGACGATCCATACCGGATAATGCATATAGTAAGGTTGATTTTCCTGATCCAGAGCTCCCCATGATAACAGTAAAATCTCCTTCTTTTATCTGGATATTAAGATTCTTTAATACATGCTGTTGTATACTTCCAGTTGAAAATGTTTTACATAGCATTTTCGCTTCTAAAATCGTTGACATCATCCATTCCTCCATATAATAATGATAACTATATTGAAACAAAATGCATGTTTCAATAATCAAATTTACGTTGCAAAATACGCACCTTTTATCAGAATTTTGAAAAGCAACTTCTGATAACTACATTATACTTCTGGAACCTTAAGCAGTCTTTTTCCATTCCTTATGAAATCCTTATCTGTTCCTTAAATCTATCCCAATCAAAAATGAAGTTCATATTGCCACTAAATTACTTTAGAAGGTTGATGAATTGAAACCCTAATGACGTTCATTTTGGCACCAGATTGTTAATTAAGATCGTGAAATTGAACCCTGCAACAAATCTTTTACACCTAATCCTACCAAACGAAGATACAAGATGACCACAAAGCCCTGCTCACAAAATACTTCAAGACTCCCGTTCATCCCTTCCATAAACTGTTTCGCAAGGTATAATCCAAGTCCGGAACCATTCGTTTTCGAGCTATTCTTGCCACGGTAGAATTTCTCACATAGCATAGGCAAATCACTTTCTTCCACCCCTTCTCCAAAATCGCGAATGATTATCTTTAGAAACCCTAGTTCCACGCTACTACTTACTTCTATTTTACTTCCTGCATATTTATAGGAATTATTGATGATGTTATCAACTACTTGGCTAAGTCTCAATGCATCGCAATATATCAAACATTCCGGAATTGGACTTATTTTATGTATCTTATCAAAATGATTCATCTGCATAAGCATTTCATCTAGAATTGTGCTCATTTCTTCTTTACAATTTATTTTTAGAACGGTTAAATCTTCTAATGTTGCATGAAACATATCACTGATTAAATGATCAATCATATCTGCTTTCTCATCAATGATTTGAACCTTATGTATGGTATCTGCCTCATTACTTTTTACTGTTATTAACTCACAATAAGCCTTTATTGTGGAAACAGGAGTTTTAATATCGTGGGAAAGACTGGCAACTAGCTCTTTTTTACTCTTATTTGCCTCAAACTCTCCTAACCTTGCTGATTTTAGCTCTTCTCTCATTATGTCAAAACTCTCTGTAAAGGCTCCAAAATAGTTCCTTTTTTTCATATGTAAAGGAAAATCGAGGTTCCCTGCTGCAACACTGGAGGCAAAACTCTTAAGACTTAAAAATGGCTTTACGAAACGTATATATACAAATGCGCCTAATCCCCAGATAAATAATAAAAAACCTCCAAACAGTAACGTACTCATTCGGAGCAAATGATCCCTTAGAGTTTCCTCTGCCATGGTATCAAGCGGGAATAAAATCTTTCCAATGATTGTATCACCGCTTTTAATATCCATTATGGTGGCCCTATCGACTAACCCCTTATAAAGGATTTTATCATAATCGGGATTATTACATAGGATAACATTAAAATCATAATCCGATTTTTCTATTCCTGCGTTCTCGATAACTGAGATAGTTTCCTCTTTTTGAAGGCTTCTTTCAATACTTTTTGTCATCGCATTCATCTGTGTAATATCTATTTTTGAGAATTTTTGCTTCATAAGATAACCTATCGTTATCATATAACACCCAATGAAAAATAAGGTAATTCCAATCATCCATCGTCTCAGCTTCATAATTCCAACCGATATCCTGTTCCCCAGATTGTCTTAATGATTTCCGGATTATTGGGATCTTTTTCGATTTTCTCTCTTAACTTTCTAATATGTACATTTAGTGTTCCGTCACTAAAAAATTCATCACCCCAAACATTTGCGAATAATTCATCTTTCGTAATCACAATGTTTGGATGCTGAAACAGATAGAGAAACAACTTAAACTCTTTATTTTTTAACTCTATATCCTTATCCCCTACATACACCTTTCTCGCTTTTACATCTAATCGTATTTTCCCCGATTGCATTGGCAGTCTTTCTTTCGTATCCTCAAGCCTTTTTAATACTACCTTAACCTTAGCAAGTAGTACACTAAGCGCAAATGGTTTCTTAATATAATCATCGCCGCCGATATTAAGAGCCATTAAGATATCATCATCACTTTGTCTTGCACTAATAAAGAAGATTGGAACATCAGAAAATTCGCGTATCTCTTTACACAATAGAAATCCGCTTTCCTCTTGTAAATTGATATCGAGTAAAATCAATTTAACCTCATGTTCTTTCAAAAACATAAGACACTCCTGTTTATTCGTCACATAGGTTGTTGATACACCAAACATATTAAAATACTCACAAGTTGCGATAGCTAACTCCTTCTCATCATCTACCACCAGACATGTATACATCATGATTACCTCCCCGATTTCTTATGATTACACTAATTATATAGTGAGAAAAAACTTTTACTTAGTATTACTTTATTAATATAAGAATATCTCTTATTTTGCTTTAATATAAATCAAAATCCAGAAACTATAGTCTGTTAATTTTGATCATTACATTTCTAAATATTACTAAATATTTAATTATTGTAACAGATAAAACTCCGTATGAAAAGCTGGAAGAGAATATAGATATTAAGCCAATTTTCATAGACACTGTTGTTAAGATAATTCGGTATTAAGTCATAAATCCATGTATATCTATTATAAGTTAATTCATATAACAGAAAGAGACAAATGGTTCCTCCATGACAAGCACGCTTGATTCTGGATAGATGTCCATTTGCCTCTTTTTAAGCTTTTCTACACTCACAATGAGCTAATTATAAAGATTATGATTCTTAATCATGATTTATTTTTGCTTTGTACTATTTCTTGAAGGCTTACTAAAAAGGATCGCAATAATTCCGCATACCCCCATTAGTATAGGGTAGAACAGATACGGTATTATCTCCATTGGTGCGATGGCGATTCCAACAGCAGCGGCACCTGCACTCGCATATAAAAGCTGCGCTCCATATGGAATGATCCCTTGCCAAACTGAGGTGAAGATATCAAGTAAAGCAGCAGTTCTTTTTGGTTCAATATCAAACTCTTCCGAAATATCCTTCGCAATAGGTCCAGCCATAACAATCGCAATCGTATTATTAGCAGTAGAAATATCCACTAAGGAACTTAACGCAGCTATTCCAAGTTGAGCTCCTTTTTGGGTTTTTACTCGCTTCTTAATTAAAGATAAGATATAATCGATACCTCCATTTTCCTTA
>NZ_DAMADT010000013.1:51418-54958 GCF_031997925.1 Lachnoclostridium sp.
TTCCTTAACTAAGCCAATAATACCTGCAACCACTATGGAAATTGCAGTAATATCATACATACTCATGATACCACCCTTACCATCACTGCCACTTGCTATTACGGTAAAAATCGATGCAATAGGAATCGCTCCACTCACTACTCCTACTAAAATAGAACAAAATGTTCCAAGTAAAAGAACAACAAATACATTAAAGCCAATTAAAGCTCCGATCAGAACAACCAAGTATGGAATAATTCGAAATAAATTATACTCAAGTTCACCAACAATTTTATAATCAGAATTCCCTGCTAATAGAAGGAATAGAATAATTGTAATTATCGCAGCTGGCAATACAATCAAAAAGTTCTCTCTAAATTTATCCTTCATCTCACAACCTTGTGTCTTTGTAGCCGCAATGGTAGTATCCGAAATCATAGAAAGATTGTCCCCAAACATTGCACCGCAAACGACAGCACCGATACACATTGCCATGGCAAATCCTGTTTTCTCACCAACCCCAACCGCAATTGGTGTTAATGCAGCAATTGTACCAACGCTTGTCCCCATTGCTATTGAGATAAAGCAAGCAATAATAAAAAGCCCTGCTACTGCAATATTAGGTGGCAAAATGGATAATCCAAAATTCACCGTACTTTCTACTCCTCCTGCTGCCTGAACTGCACCTGAAAATGCCCCAGCTAGTATAAAGATCAGACACATTGTCATGACATTTTCATCTCCCATACTTTGTGTCACAACACGGAGTTTATCATTTAGGCTTTTTTTCGGGTTTTGAATCAATGCTACAGCAAGTGCAAGTAAAAACGCAACAATGGCAGGCATTGCATAAAAATCATGAAACAATATTCCGCTACCTATAAATAATATCAAAAAAACTCCTATTGGGAGTAAACCGCTTAATTTTCCTTGTTTCACAAGTTGCTCCTTTCCTATCAAGTACTCTATTGTAGTTTTCTTTACCTTAATTACCTACATTCCCATGAAGAAAAATATGGTTCTATTTTTCGTTGCTTGATAGGTTAAGCATAATAAGGTATCTTAATACAAAAAGTTACCGTCACAAACGGTTTAAAGATTTGTAACGGTTCTTATCAATACTTATTATATTACTAGGAAATACTTCCGTTTGTCAAACTCTTTTCATCAAGCTTTTCTCTTTTTCATTTAAAATTGATTGATTTTATCAATTATTGCATATTTTAATTATCTTATTTATCTATTTTAAAGCTATCTTCTTCCAAAAGAAATCAAGAAACCAAAGAAAAATAAGAAAGATAAGTCTCCTTGATTTTCAGTAAAATATTTTGAAACCTCTATCTGAAACTTTGTTAGCTTTTCTACTTCCGAACGTTGGTACCCTCTGCTCATGAAGAACTCAATCCCCTGTTCTGACATATCATTTAGTTCAGCTTGATGGAATCCTCGATAGGTTCGAAAGGAATTACACAGTTTCTCATAACCTTTAGAGTCCGGAGTTATAAAGGATACTTTATCATTCATTCTCACATCAACATCCTTTAATCCTATTTCTCTCATAAGAAAAGGTAGACGCATTCCGATTGCATAATCCCTTCCCTCACACTCCAATTCTTTTAACCACAGTTTTCTCCAATCAAATGAGGTACAAAGTGAGTCATACTTAAGACCTTCTGCATAAAAACCAACGTTTTCTATTTCTCGATTAATTTCCACACAAACCACGAGACCGCCTGGTAAAACTGACTCCTTCATAGTTTCTAAAATTTGAAGCGGATAATTCATATGACGCAAGGTTGCTTGGCATATGCTAAGGTGATATTTTCGCTCCGTTTTAAAATGATAAATATCAGAACAGATATAAGAAACATCTGATCCATTAAAATGCTTCCTTGCTTTTTCAATCAGAGATTCACTATCCACCCCGGTATAAGTACTTCCAGCAGGTAGAAGCGGAAGAATTCTCTTACCAAGATCACCGTCACAGCAACAAAATTCAATCACATCAATTGGCTCTTTAATAGCCCATACTTCTGTAATGAGGTAACGAAGATAATCCTCATTCCAAAAGAATTGACGATCATTCTCAATCACATCTGCTCGGTCTTCCCATTTCTCTCGATTATCTGTATTACGAGGCATATACTGCAAATCTTTAATTGGTTTTAGACCCAAAAGCTCATCCACTGAAACTTGAAAATAATCAGCAATAAGCGGTAACAATGTGATATCAGGTAATGTTGTTTTTGTCTCCCATTTACTAACGGATTGAAACGTTACCCCTAAAAAATCTGCCAGTTCCTGTTGACTAACTCCTTTTCGCTTTCTTAATTGTGCTATTTTTAAATCCATTGTAGCTGTCATATCAAACCTCCAGTTTTTTTGATATCACAAATGTACCATAAGATACGCTCCTATCCTATAACGTGATTTCTTAGAAAACTCGCGTGGTAAGTGAAAGGCAGGTAAAGTAAGGCATATGCAAAAAACTATCCTTCTGCTTTCGCAATAACTAACATTTCATCAATATCTAAAAATATAAGATCCTCAATTTTGAGATCATTAATTTTTACGCTCTTTTTTATTTTTAAATTTTCAGGCCCGTTCCAAACTGTGCTAAATACAAAATCAGTTCCAACCTCTAATAATTTTGTAAAAAGTTGAACGTAAGATTCATACTCCTCTTTATACGAATGATAATCTTCTTTTTCTTCATTCAAAACGACTTCATCGATAACTCTTGAAGGCATGTCAAAATTTAACTCTTTTAATTTAATATCTTGCTCCTCTTTTGTTAAATAATAAGATGAGGATTCTCTATATAAATCGTTCTTATCTAAATAGGCTTTCAGCTCATCCCTTTTCTTTCTATTTTTCTCGATTTCCTCACGAATATTTAGAGGAGTTTCCGGAGGTATCTCTTCATCCAATTGATTCATATAATTATTTCTAAGCAAATTAATATACTTGTTCATTATATCGTCATATTGTTCTAATTTTTCTTTATAGTCCTTCTGTAGCTTCAGCTCTTTTATTTGATAAAGTAAACTTATCTTTTCTTTTCTTATTTGCTCTATTGCGGACTCAAAATCACTTTCGGTTCTTTCACTGAATTTTCCCACAAAAGAATCACAATTACAGTAACCTTTCGAATAAGTTCGAAAGTCTTTATAATAAGGAGTATCTGAATTCTCAATCGAATAATATTCTTCTAATAACACACTTTCCTGAGCCTTTTCATTGACCATAATTAGATTATGCCTGCACATAACTTCCCTCCCTAATTTATTCATCCTTCCTTACATATCAACTGCCAATGAACACCGAATCGATCCTCAACCGAACCATACATCGGACTGAAAAATTGCGCACCAAGCTCAACTATCACTTTTCCATTTTCTTTTAGCATTTGAAATGCGTTAATTACATCTTCTGCGGAATTCATAAAAACATTTAATTTAAACATATTTCCAGCGACAACCTTATCTTCCGTATCACTCATATTAATATGTGTCCCACATATTGTCAAACCCGAATGCATAACAAGGTTTTTTGTTTCTT
>NZ_DAMADT010000013.1:55032-70085 GCF_031997925.1 Lachnoclostridium sp.
AGCATCACGATAATAATCAATATATTTATCTGTTGCACCAAATACTTTCTCGTAAAATTCAATTGCCTCAGCACAGTTTCCATTAAATTGTATAACAGGTGAAATCATAGGGTATCCTCCTAGCATTCTATATATTCGTAGTAGTACTATAAACCCTATATTCAAAGAAGTACTATAATCCCTATATTCATAAAAGTACTATAATTTCTATATTCATAAAAGTACTATAATTTCTATATTCATAGAAGTACTATAATTTCTACTACTCATGATATAATTTGCACTAAAAATTAGCTTGATCGTTTTCCTATTATAAAAGCTAAGTAACATAGAAATTATACCATATACTTCCAAACAAAAACAACGTGGGAATTTTTTATCATTTCCCACGTTGCTATCATTACTAGAATTAACCTACCACTAGTTTAAGACTTGCTTATTCTTTCTGATATCCTTTTTAGTTTGCTTATTACATTCGACAAATACTTTAATTATCTAGTCTTCCTTAACTTCTTCAGAGAAAAATACCATTCCCTCAGATTGATTAATAAGAACATAAGCGTCACATCCTTGTGTCTTTATCTTACTAATCTGCTTACGAACATTAGATTTTTCTTCATACAAAACTACATCAAAATTTTGTTGGTACTTAGTGGCTTCTTCTAATGCTTCAACAATTGCTTCTTTTTTATAAAGAATTGCCAAACGTTTTTTCTTATTTGGAATTTGATAATTATTTTCTATTAACATCTGATAAATGCGTTCAAAACCAATGCTAAAACCTACCGCAGGTATTACCTCATTCGTGAACTTTCCAATCAGATTATCGTATCTACCGCCTCCAGCAATAGATCCATTCCAGTCATCACTTACAATTTCAAACACTGCTCCAGTATAATAACTCTGCCCTCTTACCAAAGATAGATCAAATTCCATGCGGTATTCACCATTGGATAGTCTGCTACATGAAGTAATAATCGTTTCAAGACTTCTAATATCTTCATTCTCACCGCAGATTTCACGAATTGTACTTAGTGAGATTGGCATATTGGATAGAAAGTTCATGAATCTAGTAATTGCTTCTTCATCACAACCTTTCTCCAATAACTCAGTTTTCACTCTTCCGGTTCCGATTTTGCTCATCTTGTCAAATGAGATACAAACTCCTTCCAGCTGCTCTTTCGTAAAGCCAAGTGACAGAAGTAAAGTGTTTAGAAGTCTTCGATTATTGATTTTAACAATAAAATCCCGAATCCCAATTTCCTGTAGAGCTTTTGCAGTTGTTGTAATTAGTTCAATTTCTGCATTGCATGAATCCGTTCCAATGATATCAATATCACATTGCACAAATTCTCGTAATCTCCCTTTTTGCGGACGCTCCGCCCGGTATACCCTATCTATCTGGATACAACGAAATGGGCTTGGTAATTTGAATCTGTTATTAGCTATATAACGACATAATGGTAGGGTTAAATCGTATCGCAATCCTAAATCCGATAAATTTTCAAAGCTTCCATCTGATATTTCTTTTTCAAGTTTATCTCCACGTTTTAATACTTTAAATAATAGCTTTAGATTTTCCCCACCCTCACTATTTTCAAGATTCTCGATATCTTCCATGATGGGAGTGCTGATCTTTTGAAATCCAAAGGATTGGTATGTTGTTAAAATTACATTCTGCAAATAATCTCTTATTAAAACTTCATTTGGTGAATATTCATTCATGCCTTTTACTGTACTAATTTTCATATTATCCCTCTTTTCTTAGCTGCACATTGTCTTTCTTGCAACAAAACGTAGTATCAAATTTACGGATACAGAAGACTTATATTTACAGTTTGAAAGATTAAAGCTTTCAGACTTAGCCTTATTTCTGCACCATTCTAATTAATTCTTTCTTTATACAACAAAAAAAGTCATTCAGGCATATACCCAAATGACTCTGATTCTAACGAGATTAGCTGTTCTTTCTGTAGCCATCACCGATCATCCACATGGGCATATGCAATGCACAAAAGCCCATGTAAATTCCATAGGCTTATTGTTTACCATGATGATGATGATGCATTTTAGTTAAGAACATTACAAATCTCCTCTCCGACAAATAAATTATGGTTCATTGTAACCATCTTTTTGCAATCCGTCAAGAAAAAAATAGTTAATTCCAAAGTTTTTTCTTAGTTCTGTTTTGATATAATTCATTGCCTTGAAGAAAGTATCTGTAAAAGACCTGCCCAAGTGGACTCTGAAGCTGTGAAATTTCTTGCTGCAAGTTGCGAATTTCTCAGAGCGTTTTAGCTTTTAGGTGATTGCAAAATAATTTCCTATAATTCATAAAAGAAATACTATGCCGCCAAGAAATAAAAGCGACATAGTAAGCTCTAGATTATTTACAGTAGATATCAATTGCATCTCGTAGAAATTCTGCACATCCTGGAGTGATTGCATCATAATAGGCCTTGAATCGCTCATCCTCGCAATACATAGTAGCAAGTCCTTTATGCGCTTCTTTCGAATACATTCCATCTGGCCAAAAGTAACAAAGCCATTGTCTATGCAAATCGCATGCTTTTTGCGCAAGCTCGTTCGCAGGGTCTCCTAGCAGGGTGGCCTCCCTTAGTGTTTCATTCACTTCTTTTGACAGCTGTTCTACTTTAGCATACTGCTCCTGCGTCATATTTTTTACTTTCGCATTGGAAGCTTCCACTACTTTGTCACCGTATTTTTGGCGAATTTCCTCGCCGAACTTCTGTCCATTTTCCTCCACAAGCTTTTGTTTGAATCCCTCAAATTTTTCTTTGTCGCCCATAATTATTTCTCCTTTCACAGCTCGAATTGTTTTACTGACATTTTGTATCAGCAGATCAATCTGCTCTTTCTTTCGATAAAGAGCGGTTAAATGGTTTTCCAAAGCCAAGGTTTGGTCAAAAGTTTTCGAATAAATAATTTCCTTGATTTCTTCCAGACTTAAACCAAGTTCTCTAAAAAATAGTATCTGCTGCAGCAAGTCAACCTGTAACTGCCCATATATGCGGTAACCATTCGAACTAATTCTTTCGGGCGATAATAATCCGATTTCATCGTAATAATGTAAGGTTCGTGTACTGATACCTGACATTTTTGCTAATTTGTTTACTGTGTATTCCACTATTATCACCTCAAAATGGAGTATAAACTATTACGCTACGTTAAAGTCAATAAATTTTTTCAATTATATCAATTATATTGCCAAATATATTTTTCGATTATATTGTAAAATCAAAATGGGACAAACGAACAATGCTACAATTGGTAAAAAAGCGAAAGATTCAGCACCTCGTGCATTTGATCTGTTTTATTATTAAGATACCTAACCAAAAGGAGAGAAACCCGATGATAATAAAACTTCCCCAAATAACATTCCAAAATGGATTAGTAATATCAAACATATAAAGCAATAGCTTATTCCATATCTCTATCTTAGTTAAAATCGCAAATAAATCAAATAAAACATATCCGCCACCGAAGATGTAAATCCAACGCCACCAATAGTTTTTCCGAATATTTTTGCAAAAGATTATAATACCCATCAAACAGAGTAATGATAAAACAATCATAAGTATCAAGTATACTACCCCACGGTCGTTCATAACAGAAATCCAATATTCCGAATAAGCTGGCCGGTTTATCAATCCCCAAATTCTATGTAAATGAAAAACTCCAAAAAATAAAAATACAATTGGTTCGAACCAATAAATCTTTGATTTCCCCTTCATACTAAGTCCCCTTCATCAATGACCTTATTTTTTTCTATGTTACTAATTTACTTTATTTCAACTTTTACGTCAACTAGTCGTCACTTACATTCTACCCATTATTAGCTTTTATAAAAATAACAAATAAACTTACAAATGCAAGTCTTTCCTTATATAAAAAAGATTCTAACTCCTTGATACTGTACTTAACAATACCGAAGAAGTTAGAATCTTTTATTTAAAAGACTAACATAACTCTATAAATTTTTATAAAACAAATTAAATTTACCTACCGACCTCTTACATCTTCATTATTCAGCTTAGCAAGTGATGATTAATAAGAATCGATTTACTAATACCTATCCTCTCAATGCCTTTTTCGGAGTTTCAAGATAATTTATTTACTAACAGTCAGATCAATCGTAACTTTGTTTTCAAAACTCTTACGAATTGCTGATAAAATATCACCATGGCTATCCTTTAAGCTCATCGTTGCTCCAGTGACAACATCCGCTAGCATAGCTTGTTCTTCACTTGTAAGTGCACTGTATTTCTTAACATCTTCGTCCTTACTACTGTCCGCTTTTAATGGACGTCCATTGAGGTCAGAGCAATACTTCGCAAACCATTCTTCAACTTCACCCACTGTTTTCCCAATAAACATGCTTTCAAATTTATCCATCTGAGATGACCAGTTCCCTGTTCCCATAACATAGCTCTCTCCGCGATCACGTTTTGTCTTCCATGAAGAGATTTCGTTGGTATATGTTTCTTCCGTAGGTACAGATACCCCATCAACAGCTCCATCATGATTGGCATCTAGATTATATCCCTCTTGACCTGGGAACCCGCTAAAATGTGGCATAGACTCACCATCATAATTTGGTGTTGCAATTTCAAGCTGATCTACATGGATTGCTACAATTTTACCTTCTGCATCAAATAAAGTATTCGCATAAACTTCATTGATACTGTATACGGATACATCTTTGTCATCTTTTCCTGGTCCAATACGGCCACTGGAATCTAAACCAAGTCCAATCGAAGCTGCCCCTTTGATATCCAGTCCCTTTCGGTTATTGTAAGCAATTTCGATTGCTTCAATAATATTGCCATGACTATCATTCAAACTCATCGTTGCTCCAGAAACAACATCTGCAAGCATGGTCTTATCTTCATCAGATAATGCACTGTATTTTGTAACATCCGCTTCATTCGAACTATCTGCCTTTAATGGTCTGCCATTAACATCAGAACAGTATTTTGTATACCATTCCTTAATTTCTGCAACTGTCTTTCCTACAAACAAAGATTGAAACTTATCCATTTGAGATGCCCATGTACCAGTTCCCATCCTATAATCTTCACCACGATCGCGTTTTGTAGCCCATGAGCTAGTTTCTGCTAAGAAATTATCGTCGGTATCTTCTGTTAATCCATCGATAACACCATCATGATTGCTATCTAAATTATACCCCTTCTGTCCTGGAAAACCACTAAAGTGCGGCATCGATTCTCCATCGTAGTTTGGTGTTGCAACCTCTAATTGATCGATATATAGATCTAAAATTTTACCTTCTGCATCGAATAAGACATTTGCAAATACTTGGTTAATGCTATAAACCTGAACATCTTTATCATCTTTTCCCGGTCCAACTCGACCTATGTTTGAAAGACCAAATCCTTGAAATACTTCCGCAGCTACAACCACTTCTGGAGTCTTTGTCACGCCAGAAGTTTCATCTTCTGCAATGTAAGGATATTTTTCAGGATCTAGTGCATTATTCACAGCAGCGATGATAGCCTTACTAGTTACTGTCGCACCAGATACTACATCTACATCCTTATTCCCTGTTTCTACAATTTTATCTGGGAGCTTTTCTATTGCTAATGTTCCAATTCCTTTTGTCTCTTTACTACCGTCAATTTTTACGTCAACTATCTTTCCCTCTTTTAGAGTTACCGTAGCAATAACTTCTCCACCAAATCCCTTTGCTTTTCCTGTTAACACATTGTCTGTTGATTGGTTGCCCCCAACGGTATCGGATGCGTTCTTAGGGCTACAAGCTACCATACTGCATGCCAAAGCTAAGCAGATAGATAGTTTAACAATTTTCTTCATAAATTGTCCTCCTTCAATATGTACATTTGAAACTGTTAATTCATAGAAAAGTTATATGAATTACACATAGTATAATTTTATCTTATTGTTACTATTTTGTCAATCGTTTTGATTGATATTGGAACGATTTTTTGGTATATTTTCCTGTTAATTCACAATGATTTTTTCTTTTTTATGCAACTTATACAAATTTGTTTTAGTTTAATTCATAAAAATTCTTTCTCATTATGCTATGATTGCCTACCACTTTGTTTATATTTGAACAAATATTCTCATGGAACTTCCATTTAATAAAGAAATATTCTAAATCTTTCTTTCATAAATTTCGGTATAAGTTAGGATTCCATTCATCCTTTCAGATTTCATTATACTAATTGCATTAACCACTATTTCTTTCCCGCATAATCCATCATACCTATTAATTTCGGTATTACTTTTCATAATTACTTTACGTCCTAAAGTGATATGAGGAGTGAAATTTTTTTCATCGGGGGTAAATCCAGATTTCTTTAATCCTTCTATCAATCGTTGTTGCAATACTTGCAGTTTTGTATTAGGGTCTATGCCTACCCAAGGCAACAACTCATCCCCATTACGAAATGCGCCCATGTTAGATAAAGCAATAGTAAATTCAGAGGTCTCTAAAAGATTAATTACATTTTTCAGTGTTTCTAAATGCTTTTCATCAACTTCTCCTAGAAAAGCTAGCGTTAGATGAAGATTTTCCTTGCATGTAAAATTTCCCTTCACTGACTGTCTTTTTAAATTTAAAATTTGTTCATATAATTTATGCTTTATCTCTTCCGTAAAATTTATTGCAATAAATATCCTCATATCGTCTTCCTTTCCTATCAGCTATTTGCCAAAATACATGAATTTTCTTATATTAAAATCATTGTTTACAATACTTTTATTTGTTAAACCTAATTTGACAACATCGAAAATAATTTATATAGTATGTTATAATCTCCTTTAGTATACAAAAAAAGATCTTCACACTATACGAAGACCCTTTTTGTCCTATATAAATGATAATTATAACGGTCCAAAACATCTAGAAAACACACATTACTCTATTGTATCGAATGGAATGAACCAGAACATCATTTTCTTGTAATAGCTCTATCTTAGCCTTGAACGTCTTTTTACCTGAAATTACTAAATAAGTTGGACTCTCCGCATCAATATGTTTTGCTTCCAATATTTTGGTTCTTAACATTTCATCGTTTAGATGCGCCTTCTCCATTTCTTTTAGTGCATTTTTAGTATAATGAAAGGTACAGTTCTTGAAACATTCTAATTGTGCTCTAAAATCAGAGTTATTCATCCATTATCTCCCCCTATTAATTTATAATACCATCGATCTGATTAAGTTGTTAGTCATATAACATTAGGTATCTTATATATCAAGCTCGATTTTTCGAACTCAAAACATCCACTTTCTCAACCTGCTTATGCTATTAGAGTATTCCTGTCTGCAAAATTCGTGTCTTATAGATTTACTTCTAACAACAAAATCGCAATAGCCACAGCTGCAATCATCCCAAATAAAGGCATAATAAATTTAAGCCACTTATTATACGTTACATTTACCATCTCAAGACTTGCCAATATAAGTCCAGTCGGTGTAATAAAAGCCATTAACCCTTGACCAAAGATATAAGCTGATATAATCACATCCTTTGGAACACCTACAGCATCTGCAAGTGGTGCCATAATTGGAATGGCTAGTGTAGCAAGACCAGAGGAGGAAGCAATAAAAAAGCCTAAGATTACAAATACGAACATCATTAAAACAACAAAAATATTTGGACTCATACCAGAAACGAGATTAGATAAACTATATAAAATTGAGTCTGATATGAGACCGTTTTCCAAAATAATATTAATACTTCTTGCGATACCAATAACAAGACCGACACCAACCAAATCAGCTGCTCCACTAACAAACGTGTTAACAAATGCTTTTTCTCCAATTCCCGCAATAATTCCAATCAAAACTCCCGATACTATAAAGAGTGCTGTCATTTCTTCAAACCACCAGCCAAGTTTAGAAACCCCATAAATCATAACAACAAAGCTAAGTGCAAAGATAGATAATATCCAAACTCTTCTAGTTGTAAAATCCTCTTCTTCCTTCTTACTGAAATTTTGATTTAATTCTCCTCGCATCCCATAAACAAGGGATTTCTCCGGACTCTTTTTTATCTTCGTGGCATAGCGCACGATATACCATGTCGTAATAAGAAATCCAATAATTAGGCCAATAACACGGTAAGATATGCCTTGAGTAAAGTTGATACCTGCTGCATTGGAACCAATTACAACAGAAAACGGATTCGTAGTTGAAAACATAGAGCCAATGGAGGAACCCATGTAAATTGCAGCAATACAAACGATAGCATCATATCCTGCTGCTAAATATACGGGCATTAATATTGGATAAAAGGCAATGGTTTCTTCCGCCAGCCCGAACGTAGTACCTCCAAGCGTTATTAAGAATGTTACTACTACGATTAGTAGATATTCATGACCTTTCGTTACTCGTGATAACGCAGCAATCCCTGCATTAATAGAGCCACTTTCGTTGACTACACCGATGACACCGCCTATGATCAACACGAACAAAATGATTCCTATGCTGTCATATACACCTTTAATAGGGGCTAATAATACATCGACTACTCCCTGCGGATTTGGATCTAATCTTTCATATGTCCCAGGTATTGCTATTGGCTTATTAATACTTCCCTCTTTAAATTTAGCAATATCATTTACTATTCCTAGCTGATTCAAGGTCTCCTGGGTACCTTCTAAAGTCTTCTTTGTCCCATCTGGAAATGTTTCAATAAAATTATCAGTTTCTAAATCGTAAGCCAATTTTGCATAAGAACCCGCATTAACAATATAGGTTAGTGCTGCTGCCAATATTAAAACAATAAATAGAATTGTATAAGCAGTTGGAAATGTGATTTTTTTCTTCATATCTTCTCTATCTCCAGTCAATCGATTATGAAAAGCTTAACAGCCTAACATTTCATATCCATATTCGCTCAATGTGCTACATAGATAGATTGACATTTTAAGATGTTTTTTATCCATTTTCTTTACGATCTTATGAAGAATAGATAGAAATTTTTTTAAATAAGGAATGGTTTTTTATTTACTAAATATAGTAGCTACAATATCTTCAATCTGTGTATCTTCGATAAATATGTTAACTGGGTTATACTTATTATATAAGTCATTATATATTTCCTTAGTTGGCATACTGTATCTAGTTCTTAGTGTCCATGCATAATTATCACAATTTTCTAGAATATACTTGCTATTGTTATCCCATTCTGGCTGTCTATCAAATATAACCTTTATTTTATATCCTCTATCATATTTTTCTTTAAAATCTAAAATGTTTCCATCATAAATTTTTTCACCTGAATTAATCAGTATCAAACGATTCGATATTGCTTCTATATCATCCATGTCGTGTGTTGTTAATATTATTGTTGTTTCTTTCTCTTTATTTATCGATTTAATACTCTCACGTAAAGCATGTTTCGTTACTACATCAAGCCCTATTGTTGGTTCATCTAGGTATAAGACTTCAGGGTTGTGAAGCAAAGCTATAGCAACATTTGCCTTCATTTTTTGTCCTAGACTTAATTGTCTAACAGGTTGTTTAATAAAGTCACCCATTTCAAAAATCTCAGTATACAATTTATAATTTTTATTAAATACTTCCGTAGGTATATCATACATTCGTTTATATAATTCAAAAGTATCATACACCGGTAGATCCCAATACAGCTGAGATCTTTGTCCAAAAACAACTCCAATTCTTTTCGTATTTTTCTTTCTTTCCATATAAGGATTTATATCGCCCACGGTAATATTTCCACTCGTTGGGACAAGTATCCCAGAAAGCATTTTTATTGTAGTACTCTTACCAGCACCATTAGGACCAATAAAACCAACAATATCACTTTTATTTACCTTAAAACTGATATTATTTACTGCTAATTTTGTTCTATACTTACGATGTAATAACGACTCTATAGCTCCTTTTACACCTGGTTTACTTTCATATATCTTATATTCTTTAACTAAGTTTTCTACTTCAATAAATGACATTTGGGCACCTCATCATGTTCCAGTACTTTTGTATTTTGATACACCAACATTCCATAAAATAATACTGGTAATAAATAATATTAACCCCACTAACGGTCCAATATATTGTAATATTGGATGAAATCCAGTAGGTATATCTTTATTCAAAATTTTAGATGCTGGATAAAAATTAATAAAAGCAAATGGCAAAATAAAAGTTAATGTTGTTTGTATAATTCGATTATAAATAGTTATTGGATACTGTATAAAATCTTTCATCTGAAATAATAAGAAATCCAATATAGGGTTATCATTTATCATAAAAAAGCTCCCAATCGATGATAGAATTAATATTGCTGATTGTATTAATGCCCCACCTATAATCGAAACGATAATAAATAATATATTTATATTAGATAGAATAATATTTTTCTTAACAAGTGAACTTGTCATTATTAACAATGCCAATATGAAATGACCCAAATATCCTGTATTAAAACCATGTAATATCTCATGAATTAGAGGATTAATAGGTCGCGTCAGTACTTGATCGAACTCCCCCGTTCTAATTTTATTAGCCAAACCTGTACAAGGGGTATAAAAGACAGAAGCTCCAATGGCGTATGATATTAAAGATAAGCTATATAGAAATGCTATTTCATTAGCATCCCAACCACCCAATAATTTAAATTTTTTAACTACGATATACAATGTGGCAAATATCGTACCATAACCAAGCCATTGCCCGATTATACCTGCTATATATGAGGCTCTATACATCATCTTTTTTCTAATTGTTATTTTGATAAAATATAAATATGTTTGTATGAAATTATTCATATCTCAACCGCCATTCACTGTAAATTTTCTAGTCGCCAATGACCAAAGAAAACGACCTAATGCGCTTAATGCAAAAATCCATGCTAAACCAATAATTATGAGATAGTTCGCTTGCTCAAATGGTGTTTTACCTAAATAAACATTAATAGGTTCAAACGTTATGTACCTAAACGGTAGACAATAACTTATTTTATATAGGCTGGCAGGATAGAACCATAATGGGATAAGTGTCCCACCAAAAAAAGTTGTAAATGCTCTCAAATACCAATGTAAGAACCAACATCGCTCAATCCAAAAAGCAAGTAGTCCAACTACATAGGATAACTCAAACATAATAAATATTCCAATTACTAGCATTATTATAAAATAGAATAATCTAAGTATAGATGTTACAATAACCACTTTGTAAAAAATGCTTGATATAATTAATACTGGAATAATATCAGTAATTACTTTAACAATATTTCCCCCCATAATTTCTGAAAATAAGTACCACTTATAAGATATTGGCCTAAGAAAATGTAACGCCACTGAGCCATCTATAACAGAGGTTTCAATATTTGATTCTATATTAGCTCTACTGAGTGTCAGAACTACTGAGTTAATTAATATAAATGAAATCATCTCTTCTATAGCAATAGCATTAGGATCAATATTAATAAGAGCTTGCCATAAGTTTATTTGTATATAAAAACTAAGTACAGCGCTTATAATAGAAAAAAATACTGTTGATCTGTATGAAAATTTCGCTTTCATAGATTTTAAAAAAACAATATTGTATGTACTCACTATTCTTCTCCTATCGCCTTTTCGCTTAATCCTTGGAATATGTTTTTCCATGGATATGGTTCCAGTTAGCTACAAAGGCAAATTCGATTTTCCAAAACTATATCTGAAAATACTTTTCTCACATCATTTCAAAGCATTTTACAGACAAATCCGAATTGGTTATCACCAATCATTATTTTATTAAGTAACCAAAAACTTCTTTGTAAATAAAAAATATTTTTTTCATCAATTAGACTATTGACATAATTGATAAGTATATTGAATCACTTCATTCTAAAATCCCACCTTTTATTATCAATTTTGTTTTTACTTTATATAATTATTATATACAATTTGCTAAAATTTTCAATACTTTACTTAAAATGTTATTATTAACACACATACATTAGTAGGATTGAACAATTCGCAAACTAAGTTAAGAAAAAAATTTCCACCATAATTATAAGTGGACTCATTAAGGAATTTCGATCAGTACTATATCATTGTAAAAAAATAGGAGTAGAGTTATGAAACTCTACTCCTATATATAAAATTAAAATGAATAATGCATAATCCTGATTTACTTATCTTATACCTTATCATCAATTTTCGGTAAACTCCATTCAAGATAAGTTGCTAACATTCGAAGTGTAATCGTCAGCAAAAGACCGACTATCATTGCAGCATTTGTTCCAATCCAGTCGCATGTATAGTAATATACTGATGCACCTACAATCGCCGCCACTGCATATACTTGCTTATGTAATACTACTGGTATCCTGCCTGCCAAGATATCTCTAAGTATTCCACCACCTATCCCTGTTACTACTCCGACAAAGATAGATAAGAAAGCCAGTTCACCAAACCCATTGTTTCCAGCTGTATTCACACCAGCTACAACAAATACACCAAGTCCTACAGAATCAAAAACATTTATAAATCGATCTACTCGCTTAGAATAACGATTTATTTTCCCCTGTAAAAAAAACATCACTAAAAACACTAATAAAGTGGTTATCACCGCTACAATTACATAAATTGAATTTCGAAACATGGTTGGTGGTAAAACCCCGAGTAAAATGTCTCGAATCATACCTCCACCAACGGCTGTAGTTACGCCTAAAACCAGTACACCAAAGATATCCATATTCTTTTTTATTGCAACAATTGCTCCGGAAATTGCGAATGCAATTGTACCAATAATCTCTATAATAAATACAAAATTTGTCATTTTATACCTTTTTCCTTCTCCGTAATTTCAAATCCCTGTCCCATTATACTAGGTCGTAATCTTAGTGTAAAGAACTTATTTTTATCACTTTTCCTGGGTCTAAAATAAAGTCAAAATGACACGGTATACAAAAGTATCACCGTGTCATTTTTTCTATTATAAAGTTATTCATTTTAAAGTCATTTCATTTTAAAGTTATTTCATTTAAATTCTATTCCGAATACGAATAATTAAAATATTGGCAACTTTCATTATCACTATTGCGTCACGTTCCACAAAATGTCCGATATCCACAAGCTGTTTCTCCAGGAGGTGTCACATAGTAATCATTCAGATTTTCATAGTCATACGGATTTTGCAATACAGAAACCAAGGAATCCATCGCACTATAATCCTGATTAGTTACAGCACGTTCAAGTGCTTCTTCCACCCTATGATTACGAGGAATTACAGTTGGATTTACTGATTCCATTAATTTTCTTGAATCGTCTAAGGATTCCTCTTGCTGCTTTCTTCTATCTTGCCATAAATCTAACCACTGTTGATACTCAGTAGAACTTATTAAATTAGGTTGCGTTGTCTGGTTTAATGTTAGGTCACGGAATGTGTTCGTATAATCCGCCTCGTACTTAACCATTAAACCAAGCAAAGCCCTTATCAAATCTTCATCCATTTCATTTTCATGGAATAGTCCTAATTTTTTTCTCATACCATCGTACCAAAACGTAAGATATAAATTAGAAAATTGATTAATTTCTTCCTGGGCAATCTCAATTGCTTTTTCCATATTATCGTGTAATAAAGGTACAAGTGCTTCAGCTAACCTAGCTAAATCCCAAGAAGCCATCTTAGGTTGATTTTGATAAGCGTACCTTCCCTCGGTATCAATAGAACTAAATACGGTCTCCGGATGATAAGTATCCATAAATGCACACGGTCCGTAATCAATCGTTTCACCGCTGATTACCATATTATCGGTATTCATAACACCATGAATAAAACCGACTAACTGCCACCCCGCTATTAATTTAGCCTGTTTTTTCACAACTTCATGGAGGAAATGTCGATATTTCTCTTCCTTTTCGAATATTTCTTTATAATGTCTCTTTATCGTATAATCTGCCAGCGCCTTAAGTTCCTCGGTATCAAGGAATTGATTTGCGAATTGAAAGGTACCCACGCGTATATGGCTTTTTGCTACGCGAACTAAAATAGCTCCCGGCAATGTCGTTTCGCGGAGAATTGTTTCACCTGTGGTTAAAACGGCCAAACTTCTTGTGCTTGGTATTCCTAAACCTTTCATCCCTTCACTAATGATATATTCTCGTAACATTGGGCCAAGGGTTGCTTTCCCGTCGCCTCCTCTGGAATATGGCGTTCTTCCAGAACCCTTCAGTTGAATATCATAACGTTCCTCATCTTTTGTAACGATTTCTCCTAGAAGTACCGCGCGTCCATCTCCAAGCATAGTAAAATAACCAAACTGATGTCCTGCATATGCTTCCGCAATTGGTGTTGTATCTTCTAAAACCTGATTACCAGACAGTACTAATACACCTTCCTTGCTTTGAAAGAAATCAGAATCTAGTCCGAGTTCCTTTGCTAACGTACTGTTCCATTTCACTAAGTTAGGAGAAGGTACCTTACTTGGCAATTGAGCTGTATAAAATTCTTCTGGTAGTGTTAGATACGTATTCTCTAATCTTATACTAGGATTCATATATCATCATCCCTTTCTATTTTCATAACATAGAATTAGTTTCATAGTAGTGGTAAAATATTATTAGTAACAATAAATTTATTGTATTGTTAGTTCTTGCATTGCACTAATATCTATTTATCGGAATATCTACCAACAAAAAAACTCTAGTATTTTAAAGTCTATAATGTGCTTGTAAATTTATTTAAAATAAAACTCTAGTACTATTGTAATATTCCTTATCGCTAGTGTCTACATATCAATATATTATATACTTATGAGCTAGTATTTTTAAATTGACTAACAAACCGTCTGCCTTTTATTATCAGACCTATAAAAAAATACATTTTAAAAAATATTCTAATAAGAAAACACTTTAATCTAAATATTCCATATAATACTACCAGATAAAAATATCTTGGAGGCTATCACAATGCGTTGTGTACCCTTAGAACAAGCTGCTGAAAAAGTTAGTGATCAAAGTTCCATACCACCACTAATTTTTCAACTTCCTCCGGAGCAAGGGCGTCTAATACTAGAAGAAGCTCA
>NZ_DAMADT010000013.1:70145-74468 GCF_031997925.1 Lachnoclostridium sp.
GGTGTTATTAAAGTATACTGTGTTATACCGAAATGCCTAGTTGGCACACCAAATGTCATTTTTTATATTCATGGTGGTGGCTGGGTATTTGGCAGTTTCCATACACACAGAAAACTAGTTCACGAGCTTGCTGCTAGAACAAATTCTATTGTCGTATTTCCAGAATACACTCGTTCGCCAGAAGCACAATATCCTACTGCAGTCGAACAATGTTATAAAGTCCTGTGCTGTTTACCACAACTCATATCGATGCTATCTTGTAAAGTTGAGGTTGACTTTTGTACCTTAACCGTTGCTGGAGATAGTGTTGGAGGTAACATGGCAACTATAATGACTATTCTATCTAAATATCGGAATGGACCTAGAATTCATAAACAGGTTCTTTATTATCCTGTAACAAATGCGTGCTTCAATACCGAATCTTACTGTGAATTTGCTGTTGACTATTATTTGTATCGAGAAGGGATGATGTGGTTTTGGGATCAATATACGACAAGTGAGGAAGATCGCAATCAGATTACTGCATCTCCATTAAGAGCAACAATGGAACAATTAGCATGTCTACCTCCAGCAATCATTTTAAATGGGGAAGCTGATGTATTAAGATCCGAAGGTGAAGCTTATGCAAGAAAATTACGCATGGCTGGTGTTGAAGTTACTGCTGTTCGTTTTCAAGCAATCATTCATGATTTTGTGATGTTAAATGCATTGGACGAAACCAACGCTACTCGTGCAGCAATGGATTCTTCTACAGAATGGATTAATCGTAAAAATCAAGGGGAATAAACTATAAAGTAAACAATGAGACTACATCTATTTTGGGCTCTTTATCATTCGGAACATTGGAAAGTTCAGCATGAGAATTCTTTTAGATACTATTCATACCGTGATACCATGTGGCATCTTTAGAATTCCAATCTATATTGAAAGAGCAGAGATCCGAAGATTTCTGCTCTTTTTTGAGATGATAAAAATCATAAAGATTATCCGTAGATAAACTTCCGTATCTTCTTTTCCTCAGCATTCGGATTTAGGATAAGAATATGTTCCCGAATCTTTTCTTCCGCTTCTGAAACCTTTATCTGATCTGCTAACTGACAAAGTTCCTCTCCCCAATACTCTTCCGTCGTACAAAAAACTGTAGAATTCCAACCATAACCTTCACCGTAGCGGTTTGTCTTTTGCTTTCTTCCACACATTGTAATATACATCTTCATCTGCAATTCATTCAGAGCCTTTTCAAACCGATAATTATCTTCTTTACTAAAGTTTCCTAGCTTTTTGATATCATGGAATGCCAAGCACTTATGCTCTTCAATTAGCTCATAAATCCTCTTAGCCATATTAGAAATGGTGCCTTCTAGATACGCTTCCTCTAAGCTTTCTCCTTTTCTTCTCACTGAAAGAAAATAAGGAATCCATTCTTTGGTGATATATCCACTTTTCTTAAAAAAGACCTTCCCGTAAGCAATATCTGCTTGTTCATCAAGTACCCGCATACGCCATTCCCAAGGATCAGTTTCAGGATTTGCTGTATGCCAGCAGATTAAGTCGGTAAATCTACTACATAAGGAGAATATCCCCTCTGGGTTCGCGCCTCCAACTGTAAACCCACAGATCATTAATGCCTGACAAAAATCTTGATAATTGTTTATCTTAAGTTCAGATATGGATTTACTTTTTTCATTATTTACTCTACTATTCATTTCTCTACCACTTTGTTTTCCTTTACTGTAGATTTGTTTACATTTTAATTTATCAATTTCACTCCAAGTTGCTCTGTCCCCTTAACTATTTTACTACAAATTACTCTGGTCCCCTTGACTATTTTGCTTCAAATCACTTAAGTTTCACTCGTTTTTTACCACTCGTTGCTCTAATCCCCTTGTCCATTTTTTAAACATTACTTTTTTCCATACGGTCCTATGCCATTGTTCTTTGACTCATCCTATTCTTATTCAAAAGTTCCCCACTGTCTACATTGTTCAATTCTTGCTCCTTTTGGATTATCACCATGTACCGGATCATTCGAATATTCTATAAGAAGTTCGCATGGAAATCCTTTGCATTCACCACAATGTACCAGTTCCTTCTCTTGACAACATTTTGCAACGGAACATTCTCCATGAAAAGGATTTCCATTGGATGCAATACATCCTTTACAGCCATGACTTTCTTTAAATGAGCATCCATCGCAGCGTAATCCACATCGCGCATCAATCATTACTATACCCTCCAAACTTTTTTTACAGTTTATCATAGCAAACATGACATCAGTATGTCGTGTTTACGATTGATACCGCTCCGACATTTTTTTTATTTTTTCCTTTATTAATGCTCTCATTTCAATTGGTTCTAGTATTTCGACTCGATCTCCGAACCCTAAAAACCAGTCCATTGCTACATTTAGATTTGTAAACCCTCTCTTAAACAGTAGTCTTCCATCCTCCATTTCTTGAAAACAGCCAAAACAGTATTCTTCAATTAAGCGATATTTTTCACTTGAATCAAATACAGCAGTAATATCATAATTATCTGGAATGTGTCGATTGAAATCAAAACACTCTTCCGGTATTTCTCTTGGAATAAATTCTTCCTCTGTCGTCTGTAAATCCCATAATCGATTTAATTTATATAACCGAAACTCTTGCTTCATTAAGCAAAATCCAAATATGTACCAAGAAGACCATTGAAAAACAATTTGATAAGGTTCAATCCTTTTATCGTCCTCTCCTTTATTGTAATAATAGTGAAACATAACAACTCTTTTTTGTTGTATCGCCACTCTTAATTGTGCAATCTTAGGAGCTAAACTATCTTTATAATGGGAAGATAAATCAATGGATACGCTGTCCGCAAGAGACATTAAAGTAGGTCTATTCGGTGATATTTTGTGTATTAGTTTATGTGATGCAGAATGAGTGGAGACACTATCAAATGATTTTAATCCAACCAAAATAGCTTCCAATTCATCCGTTGTAAATACCGTAGTATCTAACTTAAAGCCTTCCATAATCGATATTCCACCCTCATTACCCTGCGTTGTAACGATCGGTATACCTGCCTTACAGATATCTTCGATATCTCGATTAATGGTACGCCTTGATACTTCGAACTTCTTAGCAAGGTAAGGTGCAGTTACTTTTTTATTATTTTGTAGGACAGTAATGATACCAATTAATCGATCTATCTTCATCTCTTTTTCACTCCAATTCATTGACAACTTCAATACTTATCGAACATTAATACTTACTTTTTAAGGTATTATCTCATATAACAAAGCTTTCGTCCATGCTGTTTATTGGCGGTCTGTATTGTTCTATGATGAGTTAAATAGAAGATAAAAGGAGTGCCAATCATACCGATAAGGCGAAAGAAATTTTGAGATTAATTCACTATTATGAAAAATAGAACGTGGGCCCACCGGATGCATAAGGAAATGCGGTATAATTGCACCCTACTAGGCACACCTGCACAAAAAGAACGAAAGCAGCCGCTTTCGCCCTTTTTTATATTTCTTTTATTTATGGAACACATCCAAGCCGTTAGTCAGCCTTTTCCCTAAATGCAGAATGGTTCACCGCACCAACATATTCATTCAGCCGAAAGCCATCTTGAATCGCGGCTGTAACAAACTCTTTGGCATTTAAAACCGCGTCTTTGGGGCTAAGTCCCTTTGCAAGGTTAGCGGTAATAGCAGCCGCCGTTGTGCATCCAGCACCATGAGTATAGGTGGTATTGATAACCGGTGTTTCAAGTAGCAAAAATTCACTACCGTCATAAAATACGTCAACCGCGTTTTCGGTACCCAGCTTTGTACCGCCCTTAATCAGTACATTTTTAGCGCCTAAGGCATGAATAATTTTTGCAGCCTCTTTGACCTTTTCAATACTGTCAATGGGTTTGATTCCGCTTAGCTGTACCGCTTCATAAATATTGGGGGTTGTTACTGTGGCAAGAGGCAAAAGCTCTGACTTAATCGCATCGGCGGCCACAGGGTTCACAACCTCATCGGTTCCCTTGCAGACCATTACCGGGTCGATTACAATGTTGCTACAGCCGTATTCCCTTAGCTTTCTTGCAACCAGACGGATAACCTGTTCACTGGGGAGCATGCCGGTTTTCATGGCATTTACGCCTATACCGCCCAGCACAGTATCAATCTGTGCTTCAATGGCATCCAGCCCAATGGGGTAGATATCGTGTGACCAGTTATTCTTGGGGTTTTGGGCAACCATAACTGTAACTGCCGTCATCCCGTATACCGAATACTCCTGAAAGGTTTTCAGGTCAGCCTGAAGCCCTGCTCCACCGCTGGTGTCT
>NZ_DAMADT010000013.1:74478-105357 GCF_031997925.1 Lachnoclostridium sp.
TAAGTGCCTTAAACATGGTAATCCCTCCAAAAAATAAAACTTAACATTGCGTTTTTATTTTACGGTGAAAAAAATAAAAACAGATTTCCTATGATTCTTCCCATAAAAAAGAGGAAATATCCTATAATTTTTCATCCGGTGAAATGGATGCCGAGGGCTTCGACTTTTTTCTTTGGCGTAAATATATGAGTAGAGCGCTACTTGACAGCGCACACCTGATGAAATATGGGGAAATCCCCGGTGAGGTAGAGCTAAGGTAGCAAATCACCAAATATTCCTTGTCATGAATCAAAAAAACGCCCTGAAAGCAGGGCGCTTAAGTTGCGCATGGTACACAGTGAAAGATATTCATTTCGTAACTGTGCACCAGCGAGAAATTGTATTATACCTTTTCTTCATGTCTCAGCTTACAGACAACAACACGTGTTATTTCAAATATTGCTAACGACAACATAATTCCGACAATAACATCGGAAGCAAAATGAGCTCCCATTACAACACGGCTAGTTCCAACTAAAAGGATCCAAGTATAACATATGCCTCTCATAAGCTTTTCCTTACCAAATAAAACCGGTACAAAGGAAGGCAATAAAGTTAAAAGAATAATGGCCGCTGAATTCATGGAATGTCCTGAAGGGAAGGATGCATAAATATTGTCAAAGCCTCCGCGGTTCGTGATTACAAACCACCGTGTGAACTGCATGGTAGGAACCGTCATTTCACGCATACGCATGCGGCCCCAGGAAGCTTTAAGCGAATTCATAATGATAATTACCAGTACGAAATACACAACTGCTATAATGGAATACGTGACAGCACGATGTGCATATTCTTTTGGTACTTTTATCGCAAGCAGAACCGTTCCCGAAAGAAGTGCAAGCGCAAGCAGTACTGCGACAAAAGTAGGTACACTTCCTAAATTATCACGAAGATAATTCAAGGTCATAAATCCACCCATAAACAAAAAGAGTGTACTAAGTAAAATAGATAAGATGGCCAACACAATATTAACAGCAAGGTTTTTTCTACTTCGAAACCTAAAAAACAGGATACTTCCAAACAACGCTAGAAACACAAATGGTAGCTCTCCTATTACCTCAAATACACGGCCAAAAAGATTTTTTGTATAAAGAGCCGTGCTAATCTGCAGATCCGTAAAAGTGAAAACAGTAAGCATTAAAATACCGATGAAAAAAATAGCGATTCTTTCTTTTTTCTGCATAATTTTACTCCGTTTCCAATTATTTTTCACTCCTGCATATGCTCTCTTTGCAACAATTAGTGCTGTACATCCTGTGCAAGCAGCATTGCTAGATTAAAAGGTGGAAGAATTTCTTCAAGGAACTTCATTAATTCGTCATCATAATTATGGCGCACTTCACATTTCCGGTCAAAAATCATCGTTGCCTCGTCCTCCAGCGTAATGGATGGCCATTCAGGAAGTCCTTCATGGTTCGGATTTCCTGTTCTCGCAAACTGCATCACCGCTCCGAATATCTGTTCCTCCAATTTATTAGAAACTCCAGGCATATTGCATATCTCTACCCGATTCGTATTATGGAAGACAAATGGAATATCCGAACAATGCCATGCTACTTTTCCGTTTTGATAAGGAAACTCCAAAGTAAAATGGTAAAGGTAGGCAGGAGCCTTTCCTCCCTTGGCCTGGAGTCTTGCCAATGCTTTGGATGGCTGTCTGAATATTCTATCAAGTGCCAGCACGTCTACCGGTTTCTTGTCAGGATATGCTTTCACAAAAAGCTCCTTAACCTTCTCTGCATGCTCTCCATATTCCTCCCTAAGGATAGCATCCGTCTGCTCCGTAGTTAAATCTTGTTTATTAAATGAGAATGGGCGGAAGGAAAATTCACCAAATACCGATCCCACCATTAGCGGAATCGTCTTCGCATGTTCCGTGAATCCTGTAATTAACGGTTCTCCCATATAGTAATCATTTACCATAGGCATACCACCCATATAAGCGCCTTTCTGCGCCACAGTAAAGCATACTTTATTATAAGATTTAGCAAGCTCATAATAAGGAATGGTTTCCAGCCTTTCCACTTCACTTTCTGATATGTTTAGTTCATTCAGAACTGCTCTTACAATTTCCTTTCCGTCTCCAGGCAGTGTCGGCATCAATTTGCCATCAGAAACACCGCTCATGACGATTCCCTTATGGAATAGCCCGTCTGCTTCCGGTATCTGCATCAATCCAGTTACCTTCATTCCACCGCCCGATTGCCCGAACAGCGTAACATTCTCTGGGTCGCCTCCAAATTCCGCAATATTTTCCTTAATCCATTGGAGCGCCGCCACTAGGTCGGCAAGACCCGCATTAGCGGAATTTTTATATTTTTCCCCATAAGGTGATAAATCAAGAAATCCAAGGACATTCAGCCTGTGATTTATGGTCACCACAACTACATCACCATGGACACACATGGAAAATCCGTCATATGCTTCCTGTTCAATAGACGAACCGGCGGTATAGCCGCCTCCGTGCAACCACACCATAACAGGCTTTCCTGGCTTTTTCTCTAATGTATTCGTCCATATATTGAGATTCTGACAGTTCTCATCCTGTGGCCAGTAGCGGTGCGGTACTAATAACTCCGAAGTAGGGGTATCCTGTGACAAAAGCGGGCATACGAATCCATAAGAGGTTGCTTCTTTGACTCCTTCCCAAGCGTTTACTTCCTCTGGCTTTTGAAACCTTTTTGCCTGGGCATAGGGAATTCCTTTGAAGATAAAGACTCCGTCAAATTCATAACCTTTTATCTTTCCTGCCTTCGTTTGTACCACAGGTACTTCATCATATCGAAATACTTTTTCCATTGTTCCCTCATTTCTGCGCTGCTTTTTTGCATCCCAGGTTTGTAGTTGCAGCGCAGACACAAACCTGGTGATAGAATATTCTTGGCCCTCATCTATGAGCCATTAAGTGCGTACTAATAGGGGGGTACTTCCTCCTATATACCTATCTACTAACAAGATTCCTGATTGATGGAATCTAGAATTCCTTGAATCTGAGCAGATCCCATGGTCCCCTGGCTGAACATGGATAATGATCGAATTGGCATTTCACCCATCATCCGTTCGAACATCCGTTCCATTCCGTCGTCGGAGTTCTCTTCACCACCTGTCATGCTTGCCATTTGCTGTTTCATCTGCATAATCAGTGCACTTCCTACCTGTGTCTTTGCAATTTCACCTAAGGTTGAATTTATAGTAAATGGTTCACCGGACACACGGGTAGATGCTGGAAGCTCTCTTCCATACAATATTTCAAAATCTTTTGCATCTATGGAAAGTGGTGCCTTTAAAGAGCAGTAAGACATAGGCTGTACCACAGACCCAGACTCGCAGCCTTCCAATGTAATATCTGCCGTAAGGCGAATGTCGCGGCTAGAAGCTGCAGCAGCAACCGTGTATTCTCCTTTTTCTACAACCCAGTCAGATTTTTCTGTCGCATAGTAAGCAAACGCTCTTTTGTCAAGTAAAATCTCAACCGCTTTCTCTTCTCCCGGATTCAGATGCACCTTAGCAAATCCTTTTAATTCCCTTACAGGCTTGAACACGGAAGCATTCTTCTGCGAAACATAAATTTGCACTATTTCTGCACCTGCTACACTACCCGTATTTTTGACGCATAACGAAGCTTTTACATATTCGCCTTCTTTTGTAAGCGTAAGCTTATCATAAGCAAAGGTTGTATAGGAAAGACCATATCCAAAAGGAAAGAGTACGTCTACCTCTGCCTTATCATAATAGCGATAACCTACATAAATGCTTTCACGGTATTCTACGGTCAAATCCCCTCCTGGGAAATTAGCGAAGCTTGGATTGTCTTCCAGTTTGCATGGAAAACTTTCTGCTAATCTTCCGCATGGATTTACATCTCCAAACAGAATGTCTGCTGCTGCGGATGCACCAGCTTCTCCTCCAAGATAAAGTAAGAGTAAGGATTTTGCATCAGAAAGCCATGGCATCTCAACAGCGCTACCACAGAATAAAAGCACGATGGTATTGGAATTTACTGCTGCTGCCTCTTTAAGAAGTGCAATGTGGCTCTCTGGTAGATGCATGTGGTCGCGGTCAAAGCCTTCGCTTTCATAGGAATCCGGCAATCCGATACATACAATAACCGCATCTGCTTCTTTGGCCACCGATACTGCCTCTTTGATCTTTTCTTCCTCCGCATTGTCATTTTCAAGACTATAGCCAGGAGCATATGTGAAATCAATATTTCGCTCTTTTAATACATCACACAAATTTTCTAGTTGAAGAGGATTGATTCTACTGCTTCCTGCTCCCTGATAACGAGGATTCTTTGCAAATTCACCTAATACCGCAAGTTTTTTATTTTTCTCAAGAGGTAACATATCATTGTTTTTCAGCAGAACACAGGATGCTGCGGCAACCTCTTTCGCCAGCTTATGATGTTCTTTGGCATCATATCGAAAGTCTGGTTTTTTTCCATCCTTTGCCGTAAGCAGTAGGCAAATCATCCGTAAAACCGCCGTATCAAGAACTGCTTCATCTAGATTTCCGTTTTGTACTGCCGTTACAATTGCCTGGTCATTGTCAGGACCACTGTATGGCATTTCCAGATCAAGCCCTGCTTCCACTCCCTTTACACGGTCTACAACAGCACCCCAGTCTGTCATGACAGCTCCTTCAAATCCCCATTCCTCTCTAAGAATTCCTGTGAGAAGCTTTTTATTCTGGCTTGAAAATTCACCATTTATTTGGTTATAGCTGCACATTAGTGTCCATGGACTAGATTTTTTAACTGCTGTTTCAAATCCTGCCAGATAAATTTCTCGTAAGGCACGTTCATCAATAACGGAGCTGATAACCATTCGTCTGGCTTCCTGATTATTCGCAGCAAAGTGCTTCATACTGGTTCCAACACCCTTGCTTTGAATGCCGTTAATAAGAGCAGACGCCATCTCTCCGGTAAGATAAGGATCTTCCGAAAAATATTCGAAGTTACGACCACATAAAGGACTTCTTTTGATATTAACACCAGGTCCCAAAAGTACCGATACATTTTCCTGAAGGCACTCTTCTCCTAAGGCTTCTCCCATTCTCTCTAACAGTTCCGTATCAAAGCTGCAGGCTGTGGTAGCCGCAGTCGGAAAACAGGTCGCTGGAACACTCTTATTAATTCCCAGATGATCACTGCTTCCTGCTTGCTTCCTAAGTCCGTGAGGTCCATCCGTTACCATGGCCTTTTCCACTCCAAGACGTTCTACTCCCTTTGTTTCCCAGAAGTTGCTTCCGCTTAAAAGCCCTGCCTTCTCTTCTAATGTCATTTCCTTCAGAAGCTTCTTTGCTTCCTCTTCATATCTTTTCATAGTCTGTTTGTTTGTTCTTTCCATTTTGACCTCCATTCCTGCGTATACTTTTTACGCTCTAAAATTTGTGCCAGGATAATAGGGCACAAAAATTTGTGTTTAAAACACTGTTAATCAAGATAATTTTCCTAACTTTAATCCTCTATTTATAATCGAGAGATTACTAATATTATGAAAGGTGTTCCATCATAAAGCTTCCTATTTCCTGTAATGCATCTTCTGCCTGTGGCATAACGCCTACTTGGTCTGCAAATCCATGAGAAAGCCCTTTATAACGTATAAGCTTTACTTCTGTACCAGCCTTTTTCAACCTACCTGCAAATATATCATCTTCTACTCTAAGAAAATCATATTCTCCAAGAAGTATCAGGGTAGGTGGCATACCTTTAAGATTTCCCAAAGAAGGGCTGACATAAGGGATTGTATCATCGGGTACACCCAGATATTCCCCTAGCGTCGGTTTGCTAAGCGAACTTCCCATCATGTCAAGCATCCCGTTCAGTACAGTACTGTATTTTTCTGAGATCTCATAGATCTCTTTATTTTTCTTCATGTTTTCTTCCATGTGGGCAGCATCGACAGTTGGATAAAGAAGTGCCTGTACTTTCACCATATGGGTGCCTTCGTCCCTATCCTTCATGGCACATACGGTGGCGAGATTTCCTCCCGCGCTGTCTCCGCTGATACAGATTTTTTCGTGGTCTCCTCCGAATTCCTCCGCATGAGTATAAATCCACTTTAAGACATTGTAGCAATCGTCAAATCCGTTCGGATACGGATTCTCAGGTGCCAACCGATATTCCGGCTGTACTGCCACGCACCCTGTTTTTTCTACCACTAGTTTGCACATTTCATCCACTACATCCATGCTACCAGCCACAAACCCGCCTCCATGGATATAATAAAACACAGGAGCCAAACCTTCCTTTTTTTCCTTAGGTGTATAGATTCGAATTGACACACTGACAGAGTCATACCGTATAGTCTCTTCCCTGACATTTACGGTGTCAATAATCGGAACGCTTTTTATCCCGTTCATCATACGACGCATCTGTTTTGCACCCTTTTGTATATTACCTCCAGATTTCGAACCCACTTTCATTACGAGTTTGACCAATGCCCCTTTGAAACCTTTCATCATAGGTGCTACGCTTTCATAAAAACGCGGATCCATTGCTCCTGCTTCGTCTGTCTCTGGAATAGGCTTCACTAGAATATCCAGATCCTGCTCTTTTATCCAGTATTCTCTTCGTTTTATGGCATCCAGTGCTTCTATCGTATACTTTCTGTTTTCCATGTTGTCCCCCATTCCTGCGCACATTATTTGCGCATCTTAAATTTAGTCAAGGATTATGCAGGCATAAAACTTCTGGCTCAAAAAATTTATTTTAACCTTCACTCCTGTACATGCTTTCTATGGCTTACATCGCCTTTTGTTGACCTTCTTCACGCTGGCGTAGCTCTTCTATAACTTTTGGATAGATCTTATCCAATTTATAAAGCCCATAAAGGATTGGAATGATTAGCATAAATGGTATAGGTACAACCAAATAGAGCACCTTTATCGCTTTCACCGCACTTGGAGTTTGAACCGCCGCAAAGCCATTGTAACCAGCTGCCCCGATAATTGCCAACGCCACCGCGCCGCCTACCCCTGCACCCACCTTTGCACCAAAGGTAGTACTGGAATAAAGCATACCTTCCACACGTGTTCCAGTTTTCCAATGTCCATATTCAATGGTATCTGCAATCATGGCAAACATCGTGCCTGAAAGTGTTGCTGAACCAACCCCTTTAATAACCGTACATACCATGAGCCAAGTTGCTGAACCTGGGTTGATCAACATAAGCGACTGTCCCAAAATACTGATAAAGCTTCCTACCAGCGCTACGTTGCGTTTTCCATATTTTTTGTTTAGGGGTGCGGTAAGAGGTATGATGATAAGTATTGGGACGATGCCGAGTGCCCCGAGGAAACCAGCATAATTTTCATTGCCTAGAATATATTTTGCATAATAAGTTCCAACGCTCATACTCATCGACATACCGAGCACCATGCTCACCCATATGCCAACTAATAGCAGCCAGTAATTGTTTTTTAAGATCAGCTTAAAGGATGTGCCAAAGCTTAATTTTTTACTTTTATCGTTCTGAATAGCAACTCTTTCTTTTGTTTTAGCAAAGCAGAGTAGGAATAGTGCCGTTGCAATCACCCCATAAATAATTGAAACAATTACCCAGCTTTTCTGGTGTGCACTTCCCCCCATTGCATTTACTAATGGCAAAGTACAGGCATTGATAACCAGCGCGCCAACCTGTGCCATAAACATACGGAAAATGTTAATAATCATTCGTTGGTTCTGATCTCTACTCATAAGGGATGTCATGGCACCGTATGGAATATTAATCATCGTATAAAGGAAGGTAGTGACTAAATTATAGGTAATTGCAATATAAATGTATTTCCCGACATCGCCAAGGTTAGGTACCAGAAATACCAATATGGTTGATATTCCGATTGGTATTGCAAGCCATAACAACCAAGGTCTAGCCTTGCCGTGCTTAGAGCGGGTCTTATCCATTACATAACCCATAATTATGTCGGTAATTCCATCTGCAAACCGGGAAAATAGCATGATAGCGCCAATTATACCCGCACTTAACCCTAATGCATCCGTGTAAAAAAAGATAACAAAGGTACTAGTTAGTACTAGTACAAAATTGCTGGCAAGATCCCCTCCGCCATAAGCAACTTTTTCAAAAGTGCTTATTTTTTCAACATAGCTATTCTGATTACGGTTCGATGCTTTTTCAGACATGACAATTCCTCCTCATTTATTGTGTAATATGTATTATGTTATTGTTATATTCATCTCTTCATTTGTGTATAATAACCTATTGTAGCTTTATTATATAGAAATTCATTTATTAATAATACACAATTATAACTCATTTAGTAGTCTGATATTATCTGGTTTGCAAATCTTAATTTTTTCGATTGATGGGACAGCAAAAAAGAGGTATATAAATGACAAGAACCTGATACCGAATAAACGGATCAGGTTCTTCTATTTAGATTGATATGGTAATAAGCTGTACCTCATGAGGTAAAAGCCATGCCTTAATTCTTAAAATACTGTCGGTTTCTAGCGTATCAGTCCGGTAAATCGGATAGGAAAGCTGATATAGCCGATTCTCTTCTTCTTTCGTCATAGATTCAGGCGCCCCCATTTCCAACCAAGCATCATAGGTACTGCCGCCCTTAGGGCCAATCCCGTAACGCCTTACAATATGCCTTCCTGGTCGGAAGCCTTCCATCTGAATATGATAGGACTGAGGCTGTTTTTCATTAAAAACTCTATAACGCTCCGTTTTCGTAAGATTCGTAGTGTTCCGGTACCGATATAACATATCATAGTGGCAATAGTTATGTAGAAATATCTGCACCTCATCCTCCGACGCTGTTATAAAATATCCGTCACCTTTTGCTATTAGCTTATCACCTGCTTTATTCAAGAGCTCCATTGCACGGTATGCGCTTTTTGGAATTCCGTTTTGCGTAAACAGCCCGAAGCCTCCATGAAAAATTTCCGCAGCGGGAGCAATTTCATCCAACTGGTCACTCACATTGTAATATCCCATACCATAATAGCTATCATGATTTTCCATAATGCTTTTAAAAATATAAGCTGATTTATAGCTGGTATCATTACACAAATCTCGCTGCCAGATATTGTTGCTCCATTCATCTAGCATAATCGGAATATTTCCTATCCCTTTTTGTTCCATAAAGTTACGAATTTCTTTTAAAGAATGCGTCAGATAATTCTCATCTCCACTTACCGCCATATAAAATGTTTCATTGCTTTCCGCCAATTTAAGGCCACTTTTTTCCTCCTCTGGGTCGATCGCAGCAAAAGACCTCATAGTAAATATATCCGGCATGCAGTCTTGTTCTTTGCACATATCAAAAAACCATTCCCTTGTTTGCGAAGAAGTTGACGTACAGCCTGAACCACATAGTTTAAAGTCATTGCAGATATTTTTTATCGCCCTGTAGGATGATCGATATACATCGGCATAATCCTCTAGAGTAAAAAATCCAAAAAGATGTAAATCCACTGAAATCCACGGTGAAAATAGCCACCGCTTCAGTTCTTCAATCCCGTAACGCACAACCAGATGCTCCATTAATCCGGAAATAAGGTGGTTCCACTGCTCGATATCCGCGGGAGGCGATAGGTACACAGGTCTTTTGAAAATCTGCACCCTGTTTTTTGCCATAGCGGAAGGCATATGCCCCAATTCCAACATGGGTTTCGCCCCCGTAGAAAGAATGAAGTCCAGAAGTTGATCCAGATACACATAATTAACAGATATTTTACCATAGAAATCACTGGTATACAGCATCATATCATCATCCAGGATTCCCTTGCATCTAATGTAACGGAATCCTACCGTTTTCTGAAGATTCACTATCTGATTCTGCATGGAGGCGTTTAAAATATCTCTCGCATATCCGGCATTTATCATTATCTTCCAATTGTGGCTAAGCTGACAGCGTACATTGCTGATATTAGCCGATATTTCGCAGGTCCCCGCAGCAGGTAGCGTAACCACTTCTTCTGCTTGTTCAGCATATTTCATCAGTGATGTAAATGATGTAGAAAAACCTTCCTCCACTAGCACATCCGGCTGATAATGACTGCGTTTCATCTCCCCCATGCTACGTCTATACTGTCCCGGGGTAATGCCGTTATGCTGCTTAAAAGCATCTATCAGGGCACTTGGGCTGGAAAACCCGCTTTCATATGCAATTTCGGTAATCGTTTTCTCACCCCGAAGCAGCGCAGCTGCATGAAGCAGACGTACCTGTGTCAGATACCCGGTAAATGAAATCCCCAGATATTTCTGAAAGCTTCTTGAAATATAAGATGCACTCAGATAGGTATGAGAGGATAAATCCGCAAGCGTAATACTATCGCGATAATTTCTATGAATATAGTCTACCGCTGCCCGAAGTCTTTCTCTCCCTGATTCTTTGCCTGATCTTTTTTTATTTTTGGAAAAATTTCCGAGTAGATCATCCATCAAAGTTATGATCCTGCTCCGAAGATGGATGGAGAGGTCGGATTCTTTTTTATACCACGCTCGGAAAGCCAATGCGAAATCACGTCTGAGAATATCAAAAATCTGTTGCTTGTCTTCGCTGTACAGAAATGATTTGCAGTTGATATTCGGATTACTGGTTTCGGGGCTGAATGTGACTATAAATGATGGCGAAAGCAACAATGCAATTGCCAGAGCATTTTCTTCCAAAACGATGCTGTGCATCTGAAAACTGTTAATGACAAAGATATCTTCCTGTGAAATACTATATGCCTTATCAGCTTCCTCCATATGAAGCCAGCCATTTCCTTTCAGAATAAATACAATTTTAATTTCCTGACTCCATGCTTTAAAAGCTTCACCATGTTTCATCGTTATAAATTCAAATTCCGTATTTACACCATCATTCATATTCATCAACCCCCATCTAACCTATTCCGTCTGTACATGCTTTGTGCAGCGTCCTTTTGAATCAGGAGATGCGATTTTCAAATTAAATTATTAGAATTCTTTTGCTATTAAATCTGCCTTTTCTTTTCCTTCTTTTACTTTAGCTTCAACATCAGCTCCAATGATATCCAAATTCTCAATTGCTAATGTTTGAATATCACTAACACCAAGGAAACCTAAGATTGTTTTTACATAACGGTCTCCCATTTCATAAGGAGCGTTACCATACTCTCCACCTCTAGCTACAATGTGTACCGCCTTCTTATTTTGTAAAAGTCCTTTTGGACCTTCTGCTGTATAATGAAATGTAATGCCTGTTATGGAAATGTAATCAAAATAAGCTTTTAAGATTGCAGGGGATCCCAAGTTCCACATAGGCGCTGCAATTACATATTTATCTGCCTCTGCAAACTGAAATGCATACTTAAGGAATGTTGTATTTTTCTTAGTTTCATCTTTTATACAACCCATTGTTTCTAAATCCTCAGGACGTAAAAAATCAATTTTTTCTTTATATAAATCTAATTCAACTACCTCATCCTCAGGATGTTGCTTCTTATATTCCTCAATAAAATGATCGGATACCTGAAATGTTCTTGAAACGCCTTCTGGCTTAATATTTGCCTTGATATATAATACTTTACTCATAATTTTCCTCCTATTATTCGTGCAATTTATTTCATACAACATTTATATAAAATTTTATACTAAATAGCAGAAGTCAAAGCGGATATCAATCCGCTTACTTTACTTGCCATAGCCTCATTGCCTCTACATGGCTTAATTACCGAGACCTAATGTATTCTTTAACAAATTTATCATCTGCTATCTTTGAGGTGATTGTATTTCTTTTTTCTCTCGATGTCAACAGCTTGGATTAAAAATTATTATAAGATTTATTTTAAGAATTTGATAAATAGGTGCTAATTTAGAACTGTCAATCAGGCTATTCTAAGGTTTAAATATTGTGGTGGGGTATAAAAAACTCCTTACCCATTTCACACTTTAGGGAGCAAGGGTAAGGAGTTTTGGTTAATCAATATCTGCTTTCCATAGACCATGTAAATTACAGTAAGCATAAGCGGCCATTGCCTTATCACCAGAGGATACATCAAATTGAACGATTGGTTCATCCCCATGGCGTAAGAATTTATACTGCCCACCACTCCGGGTTTCTAAAATGACGGTTGTAATAGAATGCTCTTCTGTCATTGGATGAGCAACACTTCCAACGTTTACTTTTACGGTATTACCGCTACAGGTGACAATAGGAATGTGTTTCTCCGTACTTGCCTCCATTGTATTAGGACTTATTTCTTCCGCGTTCTTAAGGTATTCAACAGAAGCATAAGTATTCGTAACTGGAATAATTAAACTGTCGTTATCGCATTTATAGAATTTCATCATAACTATATACTTCCTCTCTAAACTCCTTATTCTCCACCAGGCCCATCTCTTCTTGGTACGTCGTCTGGTGATACATCTTTGTAGTTATTAGAACCGTTTCTTGAGCTATTTGTTGAACTATTTCTTGAGTTGTTTGTTGAGCTATTTCTTGAGCTTTCTGTTGAATTTCTTGAGTTTCCTGTTGAATTTTTTGTACTGTTTTTATCTGGATTTGGAATATCTCCATCACCATATTCTGTATTATAGTCATAGTCAAAATTTATTCCATCTTTTGTTCCGTAATCTTTCGTGGAAGTCGTTTTTTTAATTTCCATAGAAACCTCTTTTCTGGCTCTATACGCCTAAATAATAGTGGATTATAAAAATAAAGCTTTTTGAAAATGAAAAGTGCCTTTTGACACATACTAATTAATAAATTTATGAAAAAATCCAAATTATGAAATTGTAATTCTAAATTTCCATGAATGAGCTTATAAAATTAAACATCATTATTTGGAATTGATTTTCTCTTAGCATTTGGATTTTGATTTTGATTTTCTGCTGTAATTGGTGTCTGACCGTTTGCTTTTTCTTTTCTTGCTTCCTTATTATCCGGTTGACTATCCTTTGGCATAGAAATCCTCCTTTCTTTTAATTCATGCTACGATTATTTAAAATTGATTTATTCCGTTACTAGTATTGGCAATCTGAATTATTCTATGTATGTTATTCCTAGGGAAAGAAAAAGAGCTCTTGCACATTAATGCAACAGCTCTAGTATTGTTTCTTATAGTTTATTAGGAAATCTAGTTTTAAATATTATTAAAATCCTATAGTTTTTTACTGTTATGAAAATTCATAATTAATAATATTTAAAACTTTAACGTCTACTACCATACTCTTTTTTGAAGATAATTCATCATCTTAATTTTATTATCATGAAATTGAGAAATTCGATTAACATTGGCGCCAGAAGGATGTGGAAAACCTATTAATATTTGATTTTTTGAAATAAGTCCTTCACTTTCTAATTGAATTAGAACTTCTTCCACTGCTCGTCCAAGAGGAATAAGTAATACATTTTCTTTCTCCTTTAGACTATTGTATTCTTCTAGAAAGTTATCATAGATATACTTTGTTAGCAAATTGCTTTTTAGTAATTTTGGAGTATGTCCAGAATAATTTTGCTTCTTTAAAAAAACAGAATATGGTATTAAAGAAACGGTGTGTAATAATTCATCCTTCTCCGAAAAAAGTTCGCTTGTACTATTTATCCCTAATAAATTAGGTAATTCTAATTCATCCAGCATATGAATTATATTCTTTCTAATAACTCCACTAAAACGACCTGCTACTTTACATTCATATTGGATTTGTTCTATTGGCAAATTCAAATTAAGCCCTTTTTTAGCAGTTGCTATTGCAGTGCTCATCTGTTGAAATCCTGGGGTTATACCAATGATAAAAATCCTTGCCTCTATATTTCTATACTCATTATGGGGAGCATAATAAATTTCGATATCCCCTTCTTTTTCAATAAGAAATTCTCTTGTTAGAATTTCTTGCTTCTCGTATTTCTCTTTTAATGGTAACTTATTGATTGCATCCTGATAATCTAATAATGTTTTTTTCATAAAACCTGCCTCTACATAAAGGATTTTTAAGTAAATTGATTGCGTATGATAAGGTAATCAATTTAATATAAAATAATATTTCAATAGGATTTAAGACATAGCTCTTTTATCTATTACCAATATCTTGCCCTTTTTAAAAAGGATTACAACGCTAAGTACTTCGTTGTAATCCTTTGTTTACTTTTCTAATAAATTTACTTTATTTCTAATTCAATTGGACAATGGTCAGAACCTAATACCTGTGCATGAATCTTTGCATCAACCAATTTACTTTCTAATCCTTTGGATGCTATGAAATAGTCAATACGCCAACCTGTATTCTTTTCTCTCGCCTTAAATCGATAAGACCACCAAGAATACATATCCGTTGCATCTGGATAAAAATAACGGAACGTATCGATAAACCCAGATTCTAACAGTTCACTAAACTTTGTTCTCTCTTCGATTGTAAAACCTGCATTCATCTGATTTGTCTTAGGATTTTTAAGATCTATCTCTTTATGTGCTACATTTAAATCCCCACATACAATGACTGGCTTTGTTTCTTCCAATCTCTTAAGATAGCTACGGAATTCATCTTCCCAAACCATACGGTAAGAAAGTCTTGCTAACTCATTTTGAGAATTTGGAGTATACACTGTCACCATATAAAAATCCTCAAATTCTAACGTAATAACTCGTCCTTCCTTATCATGTTCCTCAATACCAATTCCATAGGTTACTTGTAGTGGTTCTTTCTTTGTAAAGATAGCAGTACCCGAATACCCCTTTTTCTCAGCATAATTCCAGTATTGATAATAGCCATCTAAATCAAGTTCTATCTGTCCAGCCTGTAATTTACTTTCCTGTATACAAAAGATGTCTGCATCTACTTCTTTAAAAAAATCACAGAATCCCTTTTGAACACATGCACGGATCCCATTTACATTCCATGATACTAATTTCATATTTATCTCGTATTGTGCGGCTAATCATAACTACACAATAAACTCCTCTCTACTAACACTAAAAATGATGATAGACTGTTCATAATAGCCATTTTATATCTATAGTAGAACTATTTATTATAAATACTCATCATTTTCTATTCTATTATAACATAATTCTCAAAGAAACGACATTGGATTTTTCTGAGGATACAATCATCAAGCAAGTTATTTCTTCCGGATTAGAAAAAGTTATGAAAAAAGAAGTATTGATAAAGCTAGATATCACGAAAGTTTATGAAACTATATCGATGCCCATAGCTTAATCTCTTAATACCAAGGTATTTCGCCCCAAATATCTTTATTTACTATCAGCTTATTAGATTCAACATTCTTATAAACAAATGGATTTGGAGTATTTTTATAAATCGACTTAAGCTTATTAGGAATAATCGCTGCATCAAAACTAAATACATCAGTAATCTCATCAATTAATGCTTCCCAAGAATGTCCATCAGAAATTTCATCTGTAAAAAATGTACCAGTCTCATGAAAATACTGAGACATTAGACACATAGTATCCCAGATGGGTTTCTTTACTTCATCCTTTAATTTAAAGGTTGCATAGTCTATAATTAATTCTTCTGTTTCGTATAATAAACATATCTCGAGCCATGGTTCAAATAGATTTGTGATAACCTGAGGTGTCCAACCCATAACATATGGTCTTATGTTAAGGCTAATATCATTATAATTTATTGATTGAGAATTAGCTTTACAACCAACATACATAAAGCCATCATCACTAACTTCCCAATCAAGGTCACTAAAACTATCTTCTAACATTAGTTGGTCAAAACCCAATTTATTTAACATATCAACAAACCGTGATAATATTCTTCTAAAATTTTTATGATTACATTTTACATATGTTTGAATGTGAGAATATTCAGGCAAAAATACACCTCCAACTTAGTTTTATTTATACATCTAAAGCTCTCCTGGAATACTTGAAGTATATCTATATTTAACTTTCTCTAAGACTTACCTTTTTTTGAATGTCCATCACCGTATTACCGATTTGTCCTACTGGCTCATCCATGGAAAAGAAAAAACTAATACCGATCGATTCTTCATTACTTATACGAATTCTTTCATGAATATCCTGTAATGACAATGTGTTATTATAAAAATCATTCAAGAAGTTCTCAACACCATATACTTCAAATCGATAAGGTTCAAACTTCCCAAAATCAAACGCCAATGCCTGCTCTCTGGTTACCACAATCTCAAGAAAAATATGATTGATATCGATACCAAGGTCACCTATTTGTTCAATTGATATTACGGGTATCGGATACTCCTCTGTAATCCATTCATCATTTACCTTAACACTATGTTGATTGTAATAACCACATCGGTATTTAAATCCATTTTCTTTTAAAAAATGAATCAATTCCTTCTTTTTTTGATTTATTTCTGAGTAAATCTCATTTAGCATATTAAGCATATCCATTTTAATTCCCCCGCATTTTTGATAATATTCTTAATTCTTATATTAACTAATTCCTAATAAATTATATAAAATAAGGAAATAAATAACAAGCATTTATATTTTCATACATAACTGAAATAGACAAAAAGCGAAATACCTGTAGTCATAACCTAAGTTAGCTACAGGCATTTGAGAAATGAGCTTTGCATTGGCGGTTTTTTAATCGCTAGTGCACAGCTCAAGCTTGTATCCCGCCAGATGGTTGATGTACTTCCACCTGGACTATTAATATAGAGCCTAATATCTTTTTTGGAATCTTCTGCTACTAAATATAGTAATTGGGCAATTACTAAACCAGCGCTAACATGATTTACTCTTATCTAGGTAAAAGTCTTAATAAAAAGAGCGGTTTTATCCTTCGCAAGTCTATAGAATCATTAAAATTTGCTACCTTTCACTAAAAATTTCATACATTATTTATCTAGCTTTGAATAGCAAATTTTTTTATTTTGAAGTATAATTGTTGGTAGATGAGTGTTGTACAGTTTTTTATCGGAGGTTCCTATGACAAAAAAAGATGTATTAGAATTAAAAAGACGACTTAAAAAAAATGAATGCACATTTACTAGAATGTGTGGTTGTTATGTAAATGCGGAAAAAGAAATCGTATTAAATCTTGATGAAACTTTCTTAAATTTAAAGGATGAGGAATTTTTTAAATACTTAGAGATAGCGAATAAAACATTATCTGGTACCGTAGGTAACAACTTATTAGAGCTTGAGTTCCCTCTTGAGGAAGAAAATGCAGGTGGTAAGCAGCAATTCCTTATGGGATTAAAAGAAAGTAAATTAAAAAATAGCGCTCTGCTAGAATCTTTCTATCAATTAATCATTGATAATTATGATTATACAGGGAATTATCTTATCCTTATTTTCCATGACTCTTATGATGTTATGACGAAAACTTCCGATAATGCTAAATTGGATGAATCAGAGGAAGTATATGATTATCTGATCTGTGCTGTCTGCCCTGTTTCACTTACAAAAGCAGGCCTTGGATATTTAGAGATAGAAAATCGAATCGGACCTCGTAATAGAGATTGGATTGTGAATGCACCTGATACAGGATTTGTATTTCCTGCATTCTCTGACCGAAGTTCTGATATACATTCCGTCTTATACTTTACAAAAGACACAAAAGAACCACATAGAGAGTTTATGGAATCGGTTCTAGGCTGTCCAGTGAAACAAACTGCTACCGAGCAGAAAAATACATTCCAATCAATTATCTGTAATGCGATAAATGATGAACAAAAAAGCGAAGCAGTATTCATGGAAATACAGGAAACACTGAATCAAATGGTAGATGAGCAATCTGAATATAAGGATACTAAGCAAGAACAAGAGCCATTACTTCTTACTAATGATTCTATTCAGGACATCCTTTCTACAAGTGGTCTACCAGAAGAGATTACAGCAAAAATCGAAACTTCCTATGCTGAAAATTTTGCTGATATGCCACCAGTAGTTGATCATTTGATTGACAACAAAGTACTTGCTGCTAGTGCACAAAAAAGAAAAGAGCAAGATCTTACCGAGCAAGTAATAAAATTACAGAAAAGATTAGATGAAGTAGCGATATCCCGTGAAAATGATAACATAACCGAACAAGTGGATTCTGATAACATAGATACCGAATCTTTTGATGATACCGCAAACAGTAACTTCGATGTTATCCTTAAAGTTAAACCACAAAAAATGCAACAAATCACTTCGCAAATCATAGATGGTAAAAAGTGCATTGTAATTCCGATGGAGGATAACGAACAAGCTAACGTAAATGGAGTAACTGATTTATTATAAGAAATTAATACTTAGCTGTTATGTTAAATGTCGTGCACAAAGGACTTTGTTAAATATAACTATGTCATGTTAATTTGTGTTGTACAATGACCTTGTTAAAGGAAGCCATGTCAAATTTTGCGGGTCAGTAAAATACTTATAAATAAAGGAGTAATATATACATGACAGGACTTCGACTTCCCAGTATCAGCCTTTCCCAGATTGACATAAATAACTGTTGGTTTAACCCAGGTTGTGCTTTGAGTGTTTACAAGCCTTATGCTAGTGATAAGATACTATCGCTCCTCAACCGTTATTTGGGACCGGTAAAGCTCCATAGCATCTGTTGCCATCACGACCCTGAACTCTCCAAGGGCGCTACCATCATCAACAACTGCGCTGGGTGTGATAGACGGTTTCGTTCTCTTTATGAAGGTATCCAGACCATCTCCCTATGGGAAGTACTAGACCAGTTGCCTGAGCTTCCACTTCCCCACTACGAAGAGCTGACTCTTTCAGTCCATGATTCCTGCTCGTTTCGCTCAAAGCCGCAGGTCCATGCCGCAGTGCGTAGTCTGCTCAACAAAATGGGTATTGAGATTATAGAATCCCAATTTAACGGAACCAATTCCATCTGCTGCGGTGACAACTTATATAACCGTGTCCCTTTAGAAGAGGTCCATAAATTCCAGAAAAAGCGTGCTGCCCAGATGCCTTGTCAGGATGTCGCTGTTTACTGTGTTTCCTGCATCAAGTCTATGACCATCGGTGGCAAAACCGCACGCTACATGGTAGATTTACTACTGGGCGAAGATACTGACCCTCAGGAGATTGATCTGGTGAAATACCATGATACAGTACAAACATATATTGATTCTCACTGACGCCTTTGAAGTCCCAATCTATATTGATTCACTTCGAAAGACCTTGTTGTCCTAATTATATTAAAAATTGCCGAAGTCCCGGGATATTCTTGGACTTCGGCATTTTTATTATTTTCAGCACTGAATCATTATTTTTATAACCAAGTAACCTTAGCATCATTACGCGGTACTGTTCTTAGATAGTTAACCTTTGGATAACCTATCGCTAGGCAAGAAATGATTTGTTCGTCTGCTTTTAGTCCTAAAAACTCTCTTATCTTTTGATTATCTTCTGCAGCTCGAACCGTAAATCCACTATAGAAAGTACCAAGCCCTAGCGCATTCGTCATTAATTCCATATTCGTGGAAGCTAATCCTCCGTTAATCGGTGTTGGCGATACTACTAGTATTAAAGCTGGAGCATTAAAATAGATTGTATCCTCAATATTTGGGTCTTTTTGATACACCTCATACATATCAACCCACATCTTTGCGTATTTTTTAATTGACATAGTTTCCGGGGTCAGATTTTCTAAAAAATATGGACCATATGATATAATCTTTCCATTACTAATAATCGAAGCTTATCAATATCTTTTCTGACTACAATATAAGAAACATCTTGAAGATTTCTAGCAGTTTCAGTAAAACGGCCTGCTTCTATTATCTTCTCTAGTTTCTCTATCTCCACCTCTTGATCTTTAAATTGCCTAATTGACCTTCTGTATTTAATAAAATTCAAAAGATTTTCCGGATCTATATGAAAGGTTTCTTCCTTATAATGGACAACTTCCTTCATTTTATTTTCTTCTGTTGTAACGGCGAACTTAGGGCATATAGCAATACAATGTCCGCATTCGATGCATATTTTATTTACTATAAATGCTTTGTTGTCTTTTAATGTTATACATCTGGCAGGACAATCGTTTATACATAGACCACATGCAATACATTTTTCTTTATCTACTATCATCATAGTTCTTCTCCTAATTGTTCCCTTTAATATAAAAAAGTATTTTTATTATAAATTCTTTTCTTCCTATGATTGCATACATTTTCATTTAATGCAACTAAGAACATCATTCTCACATCAGCTTATTAATTCCAAACCATATGATGGCCTCCAATCCATCCTTCTTTCCCGTCTTGGGTCCGTACCTTTATTGCTTGAGCTCCATCATCCTTGTCAAGAACAGTAAGTAATTCACCAAATTCCGGTTCATAAAAAGCACCTGGCAAATCTAAGGTTATATTGATAGGTGGACCCCAAGGAACATACTCTAGCTGTCGAAATAAGATATCATCATAGAATGCATGATATATCTTCCCAATCATATGATTGCTTGAAATAAAATTACCTGTCTTATAATCCAAATACCATAACAAAAAATCTTCATAACTTTCATCTTCAAAATATGTATTCCGAAAACTACCATTCCAGATGAATATCTTTCCATCTCCTGATACACCTACGATTTCTTCATATCCGGTGCCAACTGCTTCTTCCAGACATTTTCCATTCAATCTAAATAGTAATGAACTTCCATAACAATCTTCAAATTGAGTTGTATAGAATTCTACATAGTTATCCTCCAAATCAACATCACAAATTCCCACTTCAAAGTATTCATCCCAACATTCTGGATTGGGCTTAACAATTACTTTTTTATCTCCTAATGTAATTTCAAAAACTGTTTCTTTGGGTTCTAATATAGAAGTTTCTTCATCTCGTGTACCAAAAATACATCTTATCTTTAACACCTCTAACTTTTTATCTTTATTAAAATCATATATTATTTCTTTTTCTAATACAGCTGGCCATGACATATCATAATGATTATTATAGTCTTCTAAGCTAAAGCATTGATATAATTTACGATTTAATAAGGCATTATTGATATCATCAATACTTTTTTTAACTTCATCGCTTACATTATTAAGAGGAATCTCTCCATTACTCTTAGAATCTTCCATTACATATTTAGGAAACGCTTCTCCTTGACATTCTATGTTCTGTAGTCGTTCATCACCATCAGAATTGGACGCTGTTTTATCATCAGAATAATATCCTTTCTCTAGCTTTGAAATCTCCATCGGTAGCATTTCATACACAAACTCTAATTTTCTTAATAAAACTTCTTTTTGCTTACAAATAAAATCTGTAAAAACATCAAGCTTTATATTAGGTTCTAAAACAGCAGCATCTTGTTGTTCTTCTAGTGGCATCTTTTGTTGTACTTCTTGTTGTACTTCTTGTTGTTTTTCATTCTTTCTACAGCCTGATATTATAAACACAAGAAAAATAAGAACTATAAAACTTTTTTTCATACATGCCCCCCAATTTAATTACCTAGTCTCACGAATTTTATTAATATAAGCATCGCTTTAAGATTAAATTAAATACACCATAATTCAGGTATAATTTGTAGAAAGGGATATAGCGCTTTAGCCTCTCGTACATAACCATATTCCTTAATCCCTTCAATTATCACACCTTGCAATATGTAAATTAATTCCATTATATATAGATTTAATAATAATTCCAAGAGACTTTTAATTAAAGTTAAACTTTTTGTAGAACAAATTAAAGTTACTTATATTTTTCATTTCGTCCAAATATATAATAACTAAATTATTATATATGTCCTATTACCTTTATTAAATTCCTAATAATAATAAATATGCCGAAGCTCTAGGATATTTTAGGGCTTCGGCATATTTATTACTTTCTGAACTGAATCTTTACTTCTATAACCAAGTAACATTAGAATCTAACATTTTACAAACTTGTTCTGTCTTGTACATAAGCAGTTTTGATAACCTTTAGTTATTTTTCAAAATTAATATCTATATCACCCAAACTGGCAATCAGATCAATCGTACGATTGCCTGCATTTGTTTTCTCATAGCTTCCACCTAATTTTTTATTATCTATAGTAATAGCTCCTAAAGTAGTTACAATATCATAAGAATAATCTGTTTCTTTTCCTTTTAATTGTAACCGCATGGCACCAAGTGCTACAACAGAATTTAACTCTTCTATATCGCCATTCTTGATATATAAACTACCAAGAGAAAGATTAATATCGCATGCTTTCATTACTACATTGTCTAACGAAAGCGCTCCATTTGCTAGGTTCACAGTGCTATCCTTCGCTGATATATTGGCAATTCTCACATCACCTAACGCATTATTTAATTGAATATCCTCTAACACTACCCCTTTCGGAACAGTAATTGATATTGTACTTACCTTGATGTTTTTATTATCTTTTGTTTGTGAATTTAGATAAAGTGTATTCCCCTTTATACGATAATCCACTGAATAATTTTGTCCGTAAAAGCTTGCCTGTACAGAATATACATCACCACTAATTACTTCACAATCAACATAATTCCCTAAATCCAAAACTAGTTTGGAAAATTCAGCGATGTTTTTTTCATCAATCTTTCTCTCCACTGTACTTGAGTCTGATGAATATAAAGTCCAAACTCCACTATTGGCATTCTCTTGTTGATATAATTTACTACTGGTAACCTCTCCATTTAATCCATTTACTTGTATCTCAAAACGTTTCGTGTTATTTAGCAGTACAACTCCTGTAAAGTATTTTCCAGTAACAGTATTTGTAGCGGACAGCGTAATTTTCGGTGCCGTTACCTTATCTTCTACTAATTTATCAACTTCTTCTAAAACTTTCTTAGCTGCTTGGTCCTTAGTAATGTTAAACCCTTCAGTAGAACCTTTTTCAAAAACGATTTCTAAATCGTCAGTGTTTAATTCGCTATCCTTTGTGGAATTATTTTCACTTAGAAGATTGCTATCTTTTGATGTATTGTATTCATCCGATGGTTTATTACCCTTTGGTAAACTGCTGTCTGTATCGGATGTGTGATCTTTATTATCTGAAAGTTGCATATTCGAACTTATCATAGCTTTTTGTTCCACCTGATTAAGCTCTCCATTGGCATCTTTCTTTAGTGCTAATACAAAAACTGTGATTACTACTAACATTATTCCTATGGCTGAAATTGCTGTTATTAACTTATTTCTCTTCATAATGTATTCCTCCAATTATTTTGATAATTGAAGTATAACAACCGAAGGTAATTATACTTCAATCAAAAAGTAATCAAGTGGTAAATAATATGGAAACTTTTGTTCCTTTTCCTAATTGAGATTCCAAAGTTATTCTGGCATTATGATATTCTGCAATTTGTTGACATAAGGCTAACCCTAGACCAACACCACCATTTTTTCTACTCCTCATCTTATCCACTCGGTAAAATGGTGTTGTAACCTTCTCTAACTCAGATGGGTCCATTCCGACTCCGGTATCTATTACTTCAATTATAGTACCTTCTTTGTTCTCTAGAAAATTCACAATAATCCCCCCACCTTTATCGCAGGCACGAAATGCATTTTCTATTAAATTAGTTAACAGCATTTCAAGCATTTCTTGATTACCATGTAATCTTTTAATTTCACTCTGGAATTTTAAGCATATCTCGTTTGGAGAAATTCGTTTGTTAAATAAGTACTGCAATCTCTCTATCATTGCACTGGTATCGATTTCTTGATATTCTATCATCTCTTCGCGAATACTTGCCATCTTTAATAGAGTATTGCTTAATTTATTTAGTCGTTTTATTTCAGAACTGGTATACTCTAATACTTCAATTCTTTCCTCTTCGCTCACATTAGCCATCATCAAATAATCCATATAGCCAAGAGCGGCAGTAAGTGGTGACCGTAACTCGTGAGCCATGTTGTCAATTAATAGCTTTCTGGATTCGCTTTCTTTGCTTAAGGCATCCACTTTTTGTGAAATACTTTTACTCATACTGTTGAACTGTTCAGCTAGCTCTCCTAGCTCATCCTTGGTATGTAACTCAATTCGGCTATCAAAATTTCCCTCAGCAATAACCTTTGTTGCCTGCGATAGTACCTTTAGAGGTTTCATTAATGTTTTTATTATTATAAATAGAATTACTGCCAGTAAAAGCATAAACAAGAAATCCAGTCCTATCATAAGTTGAATCATCGTTTGTCTTGCCTTTATAACATTCTCCATAGAAGTTGCCAATACGATGGTGTATGAATCATATGGTTCTGATACATTACCTGCAACAAAAATATAAGGTTCGCCCTCAATTTCTCGTATCACAATGTTTTGAATATAATTATTAAGCCGTAACTCTCCTCTATCTCCTTTTACCTCTAACTTATTCTCGCTAAATAATTTCTGATTGTTCCATAATTCCAGATAGATTCCCTGTTCCTCATAAAAATTCTGGTAAACCTGAAAGTTTAGAATCACAGAATCATAGGTAAGCGTATCATTCTTCTCAACATTAGATAAATCCTTATAGAAGGATGTACTTACAAACTGCTGGTCAGTAGCAGCGCGCTCCTTTGCACTTTTTATCTCTTCCTTATAGTTTAGCTGTATTACAAAATACATAGCTATATTAAAGAAAATAGCCACAATGATCAATACTATCAGATATATCTTTTGCCAAACTCTCATTCTCAGCCTCTGTTCTGGCGCTTAGGCGCCTTTCCTTACGATTGTAGCTTTTTTCTCCAACAAGAAAAACATGTTTATTTAATTTATCGTAACATAAATAAAAAGCAGTTACTTACACCTCCATACGATACCCTAACTTATATACTGTTTTAATATGTTCTTCTAGTGTTAGCTTTTTTCTTAACTTCTGAATATGTACATCCACTGTTTTGGTGTCTCCCACAAAATCATAACCCCAAGCCTTCTCTATCAATTGTTCTCTACTAAGAGCCAAATTTTTGTTAATAACGAGTACTTCTAACAAATTAAATTCTTGTGGTGTAAGCTCAATTTCGCTTCCTCTTCTCTTTACTACCTTACTTTCTAAATTTATTTCAACCTCGCCAACTTTAGTAATTGATTCACTTTTCTGATTTCGGCGAAGTACTATATTGATTCTGGCTATTAATTCAAGCATCTCAAAAGGTTTAACAATATAATCCTCTGCTCCCGAGGTTAATCCCCTTACTTTATCATCAATATGATCTTTGGCTGTTAAAAATATTGTTGGCACACCATTTATCTTATCCATCACATCAAAACCAGATAAATATGGCAGCATGACATCAAGTAGAATTAAATCATAGTTGCGACTTTCTATCATCTGTAACGCTTCTTTTCCATCGTATGCTTGATCTATGTGATGGCCAACCATCGATAGATTTCTTTTTATCATATCATTAATCATTTCTTCATCATCTACTACTAATATTTTTGCCATAATACTTCCCTCTTCTTTTCCATAACCGCCTCTACAACCTACCATGCTTTCCCATCTTCCTTATTTTATACTGATTTCATGTATGTAGCAAGATTGATTTGAAAAAGCATTTTGATTTGAAAATGTCATTATGTTATTCGTACTAGTTTTCTTAACACATATATTGATTAATCAAAATTTTAAGTTTTTTGCGCCATTTGATTTATATACCTTATTTTTAAGTATAGCACGGAAAGTGTTGAAGTTGGTGCTTCCAAGAGTCCTTGTAGTTAGTAACATTAAAAATGCCGAAGCTCCGGGAAATTACGGACTTCGGCATAGCTATCATATTCTGCACTAATCTTTATTTCTTTAACCAAGTGACCTTAATAAATCTTTGCCTAAAACAACGGTCAAATTGAATAATTTAATTGCATACATCTTGTTCCAATATTCTAATATAGTGATTTGCTTCCCTTAAAACATGATCTGCTAATAATGGAAGTATAATGCTACGAATCTCACAATCATTGATACCTTTTGTTCCTGCAAGCTTAAAATCACGATACTTTAGAGTCTCTTCTAAGGTTTTACAAGTCAAACCTTCCATTGTCCTATCCGTCATCGTTCTAGCTTCTTCTAATAAATTTGCATATCCATTTGCAAAATCGTCTGCTGTCATAATCAAATCATTTTCAGTTGGATCTAACAGTCCCCTAATAAATAGAGCATGTTCCATCATTATTTGATTCCAGAACAGCTCAACATCTCTTAGATCTTCTTGAACACATTCTTTCCCGCTCTCTAAATACATAATATATTTTTGATATAATTTCGCCTCACGTATAATATGCTCAATGAGTAGAGGATAATTCATAGTAAACATACAACAATTTAATACATTTTTTAGAATATTCTCTTTTAGGCATATCAACCCTTCTAAAAGCTCTAGGCTACGACAATTAATTTGCCTTACAGCATTAACTACGCTTCTGTCAATACATCTTTGTTGATTCATACACTTCAAGAACTCTAATTCTCGTTTTGTTATATTTGTGTTGATACAACTACCAGTAAACCTTGCTGACTTTATTTCAGAAGGAAGTGTATAATCTGTAACAACTTCACCTGACTCAAATACACAAGGCCCTACAATACCTTCACTACAACAAACTACCTGACTCAATAAATCTTCAAAAGCTTCCTTAAAACGTCTGGCTTCTGCCATATAATCGCAATCGGCTTGTGTAAATCCAACTTCTAAGAAAAAAGAATGTTCTTTCATTATTCTTGCAAAAAATAAGTGAATTTCCAATGACGAAATAACGTAATACTCCATAATTACTCCTAATTCTATTAATACTCACCTTATACAATATGCGCTCATTACTAATATCGTGATAGAAATGATTCTTACAACTACTTCAATTTATTATTTTATTATTAATCACCAAGAAAAAACACGCTTCGCGAACTTTTTCTTGTCATGAATAAAGCCTAACTATCTAATACCAAAAACAAAAATAGAGCCGAAATATCATTTATTGATATGTCAGCTCTATCTTTCTTATCTACTTATTCTTTCTCATCTACTTATTCTTTCTCATCTTACTTATTCTTTCTTGCTTCAATCTCTTGTCTTTCCTTCTCCATCTCCTGGTATAACTCTAAAACATTCCAGCTTAGATTCGTTGGTGTTAGAACTGCTTTATAAGTTGTGGTTATTTTCTGACTTCTTAATCGGTATAACACCTGATCAATTTCTGAATTGTTAAGCCCGCACATTAGTAAAAGGCTGCCTTGAGGCAGTTCACCACTATAAGGGGGTTCCTCTTCTTTACTTCCATTAAGAAGGCTCTCTACTGTTTTATTAAACTTTTCATTTGGTATAGACTCAACACGTAAACGCATTGTAGCAATCGCCTGCTTCACTTTCAAAGGGTTGTCCACTTGGAATAGTAATATTTTTTTCATTGATACTTTCCTTCTTATCTTTCTTTTTAGTTTTATTGTAATACATATTCACTAGAATCGCCAAGTATCTTTTCACGAATTTCTTACTATCCTTTTGTTATAACAATTACTTTTTTAATAAAATCTTCGAAATATGAAGCGAATAATGAGATTGATTATTCTGATTTATCGTCTATATTCTGTGTTGAATTTTTACTAAACTTGTGACCTGCTGAAGTAGGAGTTTCATCACCGCTTACATAATCATTGGAATTATAATCTGTGCTTTTATGGATGATAGAATTTCCATTTCCTTTACCAGCATTCTTTTTATTACTAGCATTTGAATTTATATTCTTCATAATTTTACCTCTTTCTGTATTTTCATTATTCTAAACTTTACTACAAGAATATTGTTTACCAATCCTTATGAAGTATACTTTTTTTGCTGTTTTAAAAAGAGTATTACTGGTTTCATGCTAACCATACCTTTCTATCTGCAAATCATTTAAAATATTTAATTAATAAGCTATGTTTTAAAGCAATTTGAAAATTGATTTAGCTTTGTAAATAATGTTATAATTAGCATATAGGTAGAATGTGATTGGTATATAGTTGTAGTTAATTATAAATAATACCTACCTTGATGGAAGGATTAGTAAGTTATGAATTATAAAAGTATTAAAGGAACATTTACGTCATTTGAACAATTATTAAACGTCTTGGAAAATTTACAAAGAAAGCAGTCTACCCTTTTAGTAGGAGTGGATGGTTGTGGAGGTTCTGGTAAAAGTACATTTGCAAAAGAATTTGAAAAATTAAGTCCCAAAATAACAATTGTACATATGGATGATTTTTGTTTACCATCATGTTCAAGAATAAATGGCACATCAGAAGAAAAACCTATTGGTGCAGATGTTGACTGGCAAAGATTAAGAAAGCAAGTGTTAGTACCATTAGCAAATAACCAAGAAGGAAACTATCAACGATATGATTGGTGTTCTGACTCATTAAGTGAGTGGCACAGAGTATGTATTGGTGGAATTATAATTATTGAAGGTGTATATTCAACAAGAAAAGAATTAGATGATTTTTATGATTTTAAAATTTTCGTTGATTGTCCAAAAGAACTGCGATTAAAAAGAGGAATTGAACGTGATGGTGTAGAAGCAAAAGATCTATGGGAGAAAATTTGGATGGTAGCGGAAGATAAATATATGATGGAACATAAACCGTATGAACGAGCAGATTTAGTAGTGGATGGCTGTGGAGATAATTAAGTATAGTATCTATAAAAACAGATAAAGAGAACTGTTGAAACGAATACTCGGAAGTAGCTTCGATGCTACTTAGTGGGAACTTTAACACCTACCGAGACTAAGATGCCCCCGCTTTCGCTTCGCAATAAGCGAGGGACATCTTCTGTAAGATTATATTGTAAATTTCTAGATATACATTTTTCTCTATTTAGAACCTTTATATATCTACCAGTTATCGATGTGTAAAGAGGGACTTCTGTCCTCATCAACTGTCCTATCACCCTAATTACAATAACCTCTGAGTATTTTATCTGACTTGTTAATTTCTCTTAAACCAAGCCTGACCACTCAATCAGCAAATCATTTAGAATTTGCTCTTCCTTATTGATGGTTTCTTGAAGTTCACTAAGCTTTTGATAATCCGTAGCTATTTCAGGATCACTAAACTTAAGTTTAAGCTTATTTATTTTTTCTTCTAAAGCGGAGATCTCATTTTCTATCTGAACTAATCTTCGTTCCTGCTTTGCTTTTTCCTTCCCGTTAAGATAAGATATCTGCTCGCTTGTCATTGTATTTTGTAAGCAAATTGTCTCTGATAATTTATCCCTATTCTCATCTCTAAGAGTACCTGTGTCACTTAACAAGCTCTTTTCTTTCTTCTCAAGGTATTCTTCATAACCATATGGATAATAATTGACCTCCCCGTTCTCAAAAATGAGTAAATTATCTGCAACACTACGCACGAAATAACGATCATGCGACACAAAAAGAAGAGTTCCCTGATAGCTTTTCAACATGGATTCTAACATTTCTTTTCCTATCATATCTAAATGATTGGTAGGTTCATCAAGAATCATCAGATTCGCCTGCCGTTTCATTAACTTTGCTAAGGATAGTCGGACCTTTTCACCTCCGGATAGCTGATTTAATGGTTGAAAAACATCATCACCAGTAAATAAGAAATTTCCTAATATGGTTCTTACTTCTGTTTGCGTTAGCTTTGGATAAGTGTCCCAAAACTCCTCAATCACATTTTTACTCTCATCCAAGTTAAGAAGCTCCTGATCAAAATAAACCCAGTCCACATCCCTGCCAAACTTTAACGTTCCTCCAAGAGCATCTATCTGACCAACAACGGACTTTAATAATGTTGACTTTCCTTTCCCATTCTCACCAATGACTGCAAGTTTTTGCCCCTTCTTTAATTCTAGAGAAACACTTGCTAACACTTCTTCATAGCCTATCTTTAACTCTTTCACTGTTAGAACCTCTTTTCCAGATTCTATATTCGGCTGAAGCTTTGCATGCATAGCTTTTGTATCAAAGCGCAGTGGTTTTGGAATCTTAACCATATGCTCAATCTGCATTTGCTTAGAACGTGTCATAGCTACCTTAGTCGGCGTATTCTTCCACTTCTCTATAAAAATTGTAAGTCTCTCGATTTCTTTTTGCTGGGCTTCGTAATCTTTGCATTGTTTCTCATAATCGAGACGTTTACGTTTCAAAAATTCAGTATAGTTACCAGGGTAACGTTTCATCTTTTTGTGCTCAATTTCATAAGTTACATCCACAATTCTGTCTAAGAACATACGATCATGAGAAACTATTACCACTGCATGATTATACTTTTTTAGGTAACCTTCTAACCACTCAATCATTGGCATATCTAAATGATTGGTTGGCTCATCTAGTAACATAATGTCTGGCTTACTAAGTAGTAATTTCACAAATGCGATTCTAGTTTTTTGCCCCCCTGAAAATGTTAGAATTTGACGGTCTAAATCAGACAAATCAAAACCAAACTTCGTAAAAATCTGTTCTATCTCATATTGATAGGAATAGCCACCAAGTCTTTCAAATTTATCAGAGACCTTTGCATATTGTTCTAGGATTTTCTCGCTTACTTCCACTTCCATAAGACCTGTTAATTCATTCATCTTATCTCGCAAAGTAAAGATTTCCTCATACACCTTTAGTAATTCTTCTCTTACGGTTATCGTTTCTTTTTCGAAACTGATCTGCTCCAAATATCCAATACTAGGTGAACCATCTGCTTGAATGAAAAACTCTTCATCACTATCTAAATTATCTACCTCAAGTTTACCGGCGATTACTTTAAGTAATGTTGTCTTCCCACAACCATTTCTACCTACAATCGCTATCTTTTCTGTATTTTTAATTTCCATAGAAACACCGTCTAGTAATCTGTTTCCTGGATACCCGATAATTGCATTCTTTATTTGATAAACCATATCTTTATTCTCCTATTTGTCAATAAATCGAGTAGGAGGAAATTTCCCTAACTGAGAAATTTCCGACCTCTCACACC
>NZ_DAMADT010000014.1:0-44063 GCF_031997925.1 Lachnoclostridium sp.
CCGCATTCTTATATATCTCTCCCTGTTCTTTAAAAATCTCTCCCGCCGTATTGTCATCCATCAGCCGATACCGAAACCATGCTGTCAATATGCCTTTATATTTACCGCCTTCCTCCTGAATCTCTGTATGAGAACAATAGCGTGCTTCCAGAAACCACCCCTCAACACTTGTTTCTAATCTATTAATAGCAGCAAGACATCTCTTGAAGGGCGAGATAATAAAATCAAGGGTACCGGTTAACACCAAAAAAGGAACATTAATTCTTTCCGGTACATATACATCCTCAGGATCACACCATCGCAGAGCTGGAAGTGCAATAGAAACAACGGTTTTTATATAATTTCCTTCCATAAAATTCGTATGTAGATTAATCACACCCGTAGAACCCTGGGAATGTCCTGCACAACCTATCCGCTGCGTATCAACATGCATGTAGAAAATACTGTCAGGATTTGCATTCTCCTCAAGCAGATAGCAAAGAGCCTCCTTTAGCGGCTTCCCGGTTCCAGTCTCACTGTTATAAGTATTCATAACAATAAAGCCCCAGGAAGCAAGATGCCGATGCAACTCATCATAATTCTTCGGTAAGGCGCCTGTTCCATTCCCCCAGATAATTACCGGAAGTGCTCCCTCCAAGTCGACAGGAGCATATAGAATAAAGCTTTCCTTATTCTCCCCATCGCCTATGATATGAGTCTTTATTATATGTTCTCCCTCTCCGCTGAAGAAGTATTCTAGGCTTTCTTTGGTAACCGGACTTTTTATCCGTCTGCCAAGGAACAGCGGTAGGAATACGATACTGAACAACAGCAGCATTACAACGAAAATAATCGCCAGCATTAATAATAAAATCCACATGGAATTCATCCTATTCCTTTCATTTAGTCCAGCAGCTTGTGAATCATCCTCCTTACGATATCTAATCGCTCAGTAACGTCAATTTCACCTTTGTCGATGATTTCCTTGCGGTGAGCCAGCTTCTGCAGATAAGCAAAAATGACGCTTACATAGGTTAAAGCTTCGTCAAATTGCTCCTTAACCTTCTCTCCGCTCATATTGGCGTCAATAATGGACTGTATCACCTTGTTATATTCCTGTGACAGATTATCGTTCGGGTACTTATCCGAGTAAAGAAAGTCGAACATACTAATATAACGGTAAGCCTTAATATGAGGAATAAATCTGTCCACCATGTTCAGAAGAATTTCCTTTATGGCTTCGCCGCCATTGCGGTTCGTCATATCAATAAGTTTCAGATCGCTGAATATTTCCTGCAACATTTCGTATTCCACCTCAAAGGCGATGGGATGTATGCTGTCATAGTAACGGTACATTGTTGCTTTACTTAATCCTGCTTCATTCATAATGTCATTCATAGTTACATTATTCAGTCCTTTTTCCAAAAAAAGCTTTTTTGCCGTTTCTATTACCTCTTTTTTTCTTTCCTCCATAAGCAGCTTTCTCTGCTCCAAGTATTTTTCTTTTTTTGTTTCTGCCATTCTATTCCATGGATACCTCTAATCAAAGTACCCATACCTCCCATCCTTCATAATCATATCCCTTATTAACCATACTGCCAGCAAACTCTGATTCATATGTCCTTAATATAAGCACCGCACCAATGAGTCTAAGATATATGCTAATTCTTTCTCTGTAGGAGCAGCCACTATTCATAGGCAATTCTAATAAATAGCTCGTGATACATATAGTATCACGATACCATATGTATCATCATGTGTCAATGGGACTTCTAAGGACCACCTAAATAATTTTCCCATGATCCGTATCATCACCCGATAGTTTTTTACAAATATTAGAGACTACTTTACTAACCTTTATTTTCTATCAATTTTGAGCCAAAAAAAGAAAGCACCCATCATTTTTACGTGATAGAGTGCTCTATTATTAAATCTTAGCATATCAAAAAACATAGAACAGCAAACTGCTCTTCTCCATTTTACATCTCATTTCTTTACAACTGGAAACCACAATTCAATATAACCATTTTCTTCATCACCGCCATAAATTTCAAAATTAGCACCTTCTGCCCTTTCATAATTCACAGTTGGCAGCCACTCGCTGTAAAATCGTTTTTGCATATCAGTTAATATCTTTGACATTTCATTCCACTTGAATTTCTCAGAGGGGAAGACAGCATATGTCTGAGCTGGAATATGGACAATTTTATATCCAGTTGTTTTACTGTTCTTTGATACAAATGCACACAACATATATGGAAATGTATCTTCTTTGGTCTTTTGATAGTATTCAACTGCATGAATTTTACATAAATCTTTTGATATAAAATCTGGCGTATCGCCCGAATTTGTTAGTAATTTTTCATATTCTCCATTTTCTTGGCATTGTTGCCAAAGTTGATGTGGATATAAATAACCTTCTTCTCCTTTTAATGAGCATACAGTTTCGATACCAAATACATCAAAAGCTTCCTTTGTTTCAATTCTGTAATTCATTTCTTTCTCTCCTTTAATTGAAATTTGAAAGGAAATTCTTGGACATGCTTTTAATATCACTCCTTGCTCCTTTGCTGTAGTAGGAGCCAATCCATGAAATAATCTAAATGCTCTTGCAAATGATGTTGCAGTATCGTATCCATATTTTATTGCCACATCAATAACTTTCACATCTGGATTCTGCAACTCTATGGCTGCTAAAGTTAATCGTCTTCTGCGAATATACTCAGCAAGTGTAATATCAGTTATAAATGAAAACATACGTTGAAAATTATAGGAAGAGCAGCATGCTTTCATTGCAACTATATTAAAATCAATTTCACCGGTTAAATTAACTTCAATATAATCAATTGCTGAATTCATTTTTGTAAGCCAATCCATTGAACATCTCCCTCCTTTCAATTAAAGATTATCATATAATAATAGTACCAACTCAACTTTTTGTGCACAGTTATGTATCATATTTATTCTAGCAATAAATTTGTAATTATACTATCTCAAAATAAAGTATTCTATTATCATTAATCTAGTTCACAAAGAGTTAATCTCCATTCTTATGTATTTAATCTCTCATAAATATTCTATGAATACAGCAATCATGACCATCCATTATAGTCTGCACCACTTCACATCCCAGATTACAGTTAAAGCCCTCAACAAAATCTTTATCGCAATTACAGTGAAGGCTATAAAGCATTTCTTTCCTATTTATGTCGGAAGCAATTCTACCTATAAGGCATCCTGTTGATTTCACCAAAGTCATCCGTTCATTTATCTCCAGAATATTTTCATTATCACCGCCAGAAAAAAAAGGTATTATATCATCTATTTCATTTTTCCCTAATTTATTTGCAATCCTTTTCCCTTCTTCATTCCTGGCATAGGACTCCCTTTTTAAAACTATATCAACAAGAGTCGGACCATATACCCCCTTGAGAGTATCAATAATAGAAAGCGTTCTTTCAATATGCCAGCGGAATAAACCATAAAAATCTACGCCAGATTTATCTAGTATATTAATTGCTTCGTCTCCAAAAACTTCATATATAGCTTCAATGATATTAGCTGTTCTATCAGTATGGAAATCGTGCATTCTCCCAAATTGTTTCTCTTGAAGTTCTAATATATTATTTTGCATAGTTTACCTCCATATTTTAATAGAGTTATTTTACTGGGAATATACAAAAATTGTAAGACTTTAATTTTGTCCTAATTTATGGTATAATATATATATATAAAGGAACCATGCTTTTATTTTTTGTCAACTACCAATTAACATTAAAATTTTAACTCGCTGTTTACAAAGCATCTATCTTGAAGATGCTTTGTTGCAATATTCATAATATTTTTATCTTGATTATTATTCTTTGTCAATTCAAGGATCATCCATTATTCTCTAATACAGCCTAGCCTAAGTTAGACTCTCAAAAACAGTATCATTGTAATAATCCAATAGCAGGTGTTTAGCAACAATTAGCCTTTAGCAGGCTTCACTAAATCGATAACGACTAACTCAGGTCTATTAAAAATTCTTGGAAGGCGAGTACTTTCCTTTGCTAAACCTCGGCTGACAATTAGTACAGCATCATCAATAATATATTCTCCGCCTGCGTACGGAGGAAACAATCCTTGATTCGGGGCATATAAGCCGTTTATAATTCCAGGTAAGCGCCATTGTCCACCGTGTGCGTGGCCTGACAATACAAGGTCAAAATTATATGTGGTATACTCTGCAATCATCTCTGGTCTGTGTGCTAATAAAACGGTATAGTATCCATTTTCATATACATACTTTAGTGATTCTAACTGCTCTGTTACGTCTATGGTCGAATTAGTATATCTTAGCACATCGGGATCGTCGATTCCGCAAATATTAATCTTTTGCCCATGAATATCGATAGTATCATAGGTTCCATTCAAAATTTTCACATCATATGTCAAAAACAAATCAAATATTTTGTCAATTTCATTGCTCCAATACTCATGGTTTCCCGTGACATAATAGCATTTATATTGATTGGCAATCCCTTTTAGCAGAAACTCTGTATTGTCATTTGGGATAACATCATCGCATATATCACCACCCAATAAAATAATGTCAGGGTTTTGCTTTTTGATTGCCTCAATTAGTGTCAATTGTTCTGTACCATATTGGCACGAATGCAAGTCCGTAATCAGAACAATTCGTACCTGTCCAGTGATTTTGTCTGACTGAATTGTATAAAACTTCGTTGTTAGTCGTGTATCAAAAGCGACTATTATGAAAACCGACAATATAATGAAAAAAACCACAATAAAAACATGCTTTATTTTCAAGCGCTTCATGTGTCTCCACCTTTCATAGGGATTGTATAAATTCGCTCCTCAAGCGTTAAAATCAACTACTACTTCAAAAATATTGTGCTTGGTAGTGTGTATATAAAAAAGTATCAGAGTGAAGCAATATTTTCAAGGCATTAATTGTAAATATTGCATATGGCTTTATTAAGGGTACCGGTTAACGCCAAAAAGGAACATGAGTAATTGTTTAATGAAATGATTCCAGCAGTTTTACAAATACAAAGAGCACCTTACCAATGTTCATTGATAGGATGCTCTATAATTATTTCTTTGCTGTTATTCAATACAATCTGCCTTAGTTCGATTATCAAATAACGTTGAATTTACAACTATTTTATCTGATTCAATACTTCCTGAGCAGACGATAATAAACTTTTTCTGTCACTAAGGCAGGCTATTAAGATATTTTCTTTCCAGCTGTTGGACCTGCTTTAAGGCCATGAATTTCATCTATATGGATAAGAACAACCGCCTTGGGCTTGGGCATGCCCACCTTATTGGACATAGCAGCAGCCTGTTCATAAAGTTCTCCGCTACTTTGAACTTCCGGAGTGCCTATAAAACGGTAACCGTCAAGAGTCTCCCTGTTAACCACTGCAACGGCTACCTTAGAGCCATCCAATAAATTTTGATATGTTGCACCGCCTGTACCTTCGTTAAAAATCAGCGTCTCGTCGTTAAGTACACGTGTTGACCTTTTTGGGGCATTGTTTGGAACTCCGTCTTTGCTGACCGTAGCATGAAAACATTGTTGTGTTGCTATCATATCCTTCATTTCTTGTGTTAATTTAGCCATGCTCTTTTCATCTCCTTTAAATAATAATTAGTTTATACCCTTAAAAGCTCTTGGCCTTTTCGTGAGCATCTTTCATTGCCTTTCCTACATTAGCTTCAACATCAATACCTATAACATCTAGTACGTCTGCAGAAATAGTAGTGAAATCTGTAATTCCTAAGAAAGCGAATATTGTCCGTAGATATCTGTCACCCATTTCATAGGCTGAAAATGGCTCTTGTGAATATTCCCCACCTCTTGTAGTAATATTTATTGCTTTTTTCCCCTGGCATAGACCTACTGGGCCTTCTGCAGTATATCTGAACGTGATACCTGTTATGCAAATATAGTCAATGTATGCCTTCAAAATAGCGGGAATACTCAAATTCCACATTGGCTCGGCAATTACATATTTGTCTGCTGCGGCAAACTGATATGCATATTTTAGAATTGGGTGGTTTCTGCTTTCATCAGTCTTAGGTCCGAAGACAGCACTAATATCTTCTGCTGATAATAGGCTTATACCCTCCTTATATAAATCTAAAGTTATAATTTCATCTTCAGGATGAAATTCCTGGTAGTTTTCAATAAAATTATCTGAAACTCTAAATGTCCTTGATTCACCTTCTAATTTTGAATTTGCCTTAATATAGAGTACTTTACTCATGTTTTTCCTCCTTAAAAAATATAAAATATAAAGAAAGTATTTCTTTTAACATTGATGTTTTATATAGGTTTTATTAGAACACTATGATATAATTATAAATCATGATATCCTTTTAGCAAGTAGGTACTTTTTAGAACCGTAGTATCTAAAAGGATACCTAGAAACTTCGGAGGCGTGAATTGAATGAAGAAGGAAGTAATAAGGCATGAACAATGCTATATGAGGGAACAATGTCTTAAGTATGATATATGTCCTATGGTTTTAGTCCAAAAGTTAGTTTCAGGTAAGTGGAAGATAATGATTTTATGGTACTTGAGTTATAGTACTCTTAGATTTAGTGATATTAAGAGCAGACTGCCACATGTAACTCAAAAGATGCTCACACAGCAATTGAGAAGTCTGGAAGGGGACCATCTTATATTCAGGAATGTATACAACGTTGTACCCCCTAAGGTAGAGTATGGGTTAACAGATATGGGTAGAAGGTTAATCCCGATACTTGAGATGATGCATGGCTTTGGTGCTGAATATATAAGAGATGGATATGCTGAATGATTCGTAAAACATTTTTTTATGTATTAATCAAAATTCACCCCTTCAGATAAGTTTTTGTTTAAAAACATTTGAATAATTGATAATGAAAATCGCATTGTCAAGTTAATTTCAATTCAGTAAGCATTTGTTTTAATTGATGTTTTAGAACAAAAAGGATACTACCTCTTAATCTTATTAAGTGATAGTACCCTTGTTCTGAATTTTAATGAAGCACGCAACGTCTTGGTATATTTTACAACTTCTTCATATAAATCATAGAATCGATTATAACATAACGACAATACTTCTCTTTCTTTTTCGTTTGGTTTTAATTCTTCTATTCTAATCACCCGACAAATTCGAAATTTGACTTTAGACTTAATTATTTATAATATTGATAGTAATTCCAGCCATATGTATCACGCAAAATACTCAACTTATCAAAATTTACGATATTATCCATCTTCTCAACTATACCATACTTATCATATTTTTTTATTTCTTTAGAAACCATATCAAGAATCTGTACTTTAATCTCATCAGGTATTCCCTCATCACATATGAAAACAGTATATCCACCTAATCCACTGTTAGCAACTTTTTCAACGCCATTATCTTTATAAGCTTTTTCAATTACTGGACAAATAGTTTTTCCAGCTTCTGTAATGACTTCTCCTCTCCATATACGTGGAAAATAAAAGCCATTGATTCCATGATTAGGTTTATCTAGGTTTTCTATTTTTTTTACTGGAATGCCTTCTTCTGCGCAAAACTTACAATACACTTTTAAACTATCGCCAAAGATATGTTTCCATTTTTTTTGACGAAAGAATCCCTCATACAAATCTGTAAGACTCATCAATTTTTCCGATTGCTCACAATAATTTTTTTCTAAATATAAGTTATATAGTTTTACACCTTGCGACGCATACCATCCCTGCATCCGCTTCAGCACTATATCAGGCTGTTTTCTACCCTCTAAAATAGCAATAGTATCATCATAGACCTCTTGGCTAATAAGATTTGGCATATTATTAATCCTCCATAAAATCAAATCTAACATACCTAGTTAATTTATCTTTTTTATTCTTATTGTAAAGGTACTGCTTTAGCTGTCAAGACAAAATTCTAAGATTTTTTAATAGACTGATATATGTTGAAAAATTACAGCCACCATCTTATATGAGCTTTCTTTTGTGTTCTAAATAGTTGACTAAGCTTGAAATATATAAACAATATTGCTTAATATGTTTTTCATATCAGCTATGATATAATCCAAGGATACAACCTTCTATTAATATAAATAATCCATCCTCCTGCTTCTAAATTAAAATTTTACAACCCTCACAACATGATTTTCAAAATCATTAAAATATAGGTTATTAGCCGAATCCCCTGTTCCAGCAAAGGATGAAATAATCCCATCCAAATCAACTTTTCTTACTCTGTCGTTTCTGTAATCATTAAAATAAAACACCCTACCATTTTTACATGATAGGGTGCTCTGTATTCTTCACTGTTATTCAATGCGGTCTAACCTAAGTTAAACCATTGAAAAACGTTGAAATTCCAACACTATTTATTGTTTAATGCTGCCTGTGCTGCTGCTAATCTAGCAATTGGCACACGGTATGGAGAACAGGAAACATAAGTTAAACCAGCCTTATGGCAGAATTCAACGGAAGATGGATCTCCGCCGTGCTCACCACAGATACCAAGCTTAATGTTTGGACGAACCTGTCTGCCTTTTTCGCAAGACATCTTAACCAATTGGCCAACACCATTCTGATCAAGTCTTGCAAATGGATCTGACTCGTAAATCTTGCTCTTGTAGTAAGCATCTAAGAATTTTCCAGCATCATCACGGGAGAAACCAAAGGTCATCTGTGTTAAGTCGTTTGTACCGAAGGAGAAGAATTCAGCTTCTTCTGCAATCTCATCAGCAAGTAAAGCTGCACGAGGAATTTCGATCATAGTACCAATGTGGTATTCAATATCGGAATTTTTCTCTTTCTTTACTAATTCTGCTGTTTCTTCAACGATATTCTTAACAAATTTTAACTCTTTCTTCTCGCCAACAAGTGGAATCATGATTTCTGGTACTATGTCATAACCCTTCTCATTCTTCACTTCAATTGCAGCTTCCATTACAGCACGAGTCTGCATTCTAGCGATTTCTGGATAAGTTACAGCAAGACGACAACCTCTGTGACCCATCATTGGGTTGAACTCATGAAGTGAATCACAAGTAGCCTTTACATCAGCAACAGTAAGATTCATGTCCATAGCAAGTTGTTCAATATCCTCATGAGATGTTGGTACAAACTCATGTAGAGGTGGGTCTAAGTAACGAACTGTCATTGGCTTTCCTTCGAGTACTTCAAACATAGCCTTAAAGTCCGCTTTCTGGAACTCAAGAAGCTCTTCTAATGCTGCTTCTCTTCCTTCTACAGTCTTGCTTAAGATCATCTTACGGATCTTAGGAATTCTTTCTGGATCAAAGAACATATGCTCTGTACGGCAAAGACCGATACCTTCTGCTCCTAACTTCACTGCATTTAAAGTATCTGTAGGAGTATCCGCATTTGTTCTAACCTGAAGTGTTCTAAATTCATCAGACCAATCCATAATTCTACCGAAGTATCCACTTACGCTAGCTTCAATAGTTCTAATATCTCCAAGATAAATCTTACCAGTGGAGCCATCTAAGGAAATGTATTCACCTTCGTTAATTCTTTCTCCACCAAGCTCGAAATATTTCTCTTCTTCATTAAACTTAATTTCTCCACAACCAGATACACAAGCAGTACCCATACCACGAGCAACTACTGCTGCGTGAGATGTCATACCACCACGAGCGGTTAAGATACCCTGAGATGCATGCATACCCTCGATATCCTCTGGAGATGTCTCAAGACGAACTAAGATAACTCTTGCGCCCTTCTCGTGTGCTTCTTTTGCTTCGTCTGCTGTAAAGTAAACCTTACCAGCAGCAGCACCAGGAGATGCTGGAAGAGCGGAACCAATTACGTGACCTTCTTTTAATGCCTTTGGATCAAAAGTAGGATGTAATAACTGATCTAAGGACTTCGCATCAATACGAAGTACTGCCTCCTGTGGAGTAATCTTACCTTCATCAACTAAATCACAAGCAATTTTGATTGCTGCTGGAGCTGTTCTCTTACCGTTACGTGTCTGTAAGAAGTATAACTTACCTTCTTGAATCGTAAACTCCATATCTTGCATATCGCGATAGTGATTCTCTAATTTATTTGCAATCTCCATAAACTGCTTATAGCAATCTGGAAGATCCTCTTCTAATCTTGTGATAGGTAGAGGTGTTCTAATACCAGCAACAACGTCTTCACCCTGAGCATTGATTAAGTACTCACCGTAGATACCATTCTCACCAGTAGAAGGGTTACGTGTAAATGCTACACCAGTACCGGAGGTGTTACCCATGTTACCGAATACCATTGCCTGTACGTTTACTGCGGTACCCCAGTCACCAGGGATATCATTCATACGACGGTAAACAATAGCACGTGGATTATCCCAAGAACGGAATACTGCCTTAACAGCTTCCATTAACTGAACCTTCGGATCCTGTGGGAAATCCTCTCCCATCTTACTCTTATAGATTGCTTTATATCTAGTAATAACTTCTTTTAAATCTTCAGCAGTTAAATCAGTGTCAAACTTAGCACCCTTAGATTCTTTAATTTCATCTAAGATACCTTCAAAGAAGGTCTTACTCATCTCCATAACAACGTCAGAGAACATTTGAATGAAACGTCTATAAGAATCGTAAGCAAATCTTGGGTTACCTGTTTTAGCTGCGAATCCTTCTACAGCAACGTCATTTAAACCAAGGTTCAGAATTGTATCCATCATACCAGGCATAGAAGCCCTTGCACCGGAACGTACGGAAACTAATAACGGATCTTCATTATCACCGAATTTTTTTCCCTGCATTTCTTCCAATTTGCCAAGTGCCTCGAAAATCTGAGATTGTACGTCATCTGTGACTTTCTTGCCGCTGTTGTAATAGTCGGTACAAGCTTCTGTAGTAACAGTAAAACCTTGTGGAATAGGAAGACCAAGGTTAGTCATCTCTGCTAAGTTAGCACCTTTGCCACCAAGAAGGTTTTTCATATTGGCGTTGCCTTCTTTGAACATATACACCCATTTTGCCATGTGGTATTACCTCCTAAAAATATTTGACTATATATTGAGGCTTATCTTTATGTACTTTTACTTAAAACTGAAAGCCTGACTATAGTCGCCATATACGATTATAGCACATTGTTAGTCCATTGGAAATACTTTTTTGAATTATTCGATATTTTTTACGACATTTTTAGCTATAATTTTGTGTATTGTGCACAAATGCTTAAAACTGGATTTTTGTAAATGCTTACATAGCACAATATGTACAAAAATTCCTACGTATTATTGAAAGTACTTACACTTATTTGAGTGCATTTGTTATTATATTCTAATTAAGAGTGATTATTTACAAGTTAACTCCTTTCAAAATCATTTTATTATACTATATATACAAAGTTTTATCTTCTGTATTTTACTTCCTTTTTTATGTAATATATTTATATTTTATTATTTTTTGGTATTTTTATTATTTTGTAAAAAAAGTAAGAACTTACAAAATTCTTACATATTAATCTATAAAATGATCTCTCATATTTTTATGTTCCGCCTATCAAAATGTAAATTCGGTAATAGTTTCATTTTATAGAATATGATATAATCATTTTGGACTACTTATTTTTCACACGGTAGCCTAAGTTTTTATTAATTATTAAAGTATTACATAATGGAGATCGAACTTATCAAACCTGAAACTATTTCCTGTTATTAGATTTGTTATTAAAAATTATTAACTATTTATGCAAGGTTTGAAATATCTAAAATTCAATTTTGTTTGATATTCCATTGGAAAACAAGTATTACAATTAGACATCAAAGAAAGGATGACTCCTGATTTGGGGAGTACGAAGAAAAAATGAAGATTACAGCAGGTAGCAGATTACTATTTACCGGAGACTCCATTACAGATGTAGGTAGAGTTCGCCCTATTGGTGTAGCTCCCTATGGTCTTGGCGAGGGTTATCCAAAGTTGGTATCCGGGATGTTAACCGCATTTTTGCCAGAATTAAAGATTCATGTAATGAATACAGGAATCAGCGGCAATACCATTCGCGACTTACGAGCACGCTGGCAAACAGATGTATTAGATCAAAACCCTGATTGGGTATCCATTATGATAGGAATTAATGATGTATGGAGACATTTCGATCATCCTTTTGAGCCAAATCTTTGGGTTAACAAAGAAGAGTACATAAAAACCTATCGTGAATTGATTGAAATGACGAAAGACAAGGTAAAGGGTATGGTTCTAATCGCCCCATACTATATTGATAAGAATGAAACAGATCCTATGACCGCTATGGTTCGTGATTTTGCATCTGTTGTAAAAGAACTAGCAGATGAGTACCAAGTTATCTTCTGTGATGTTCAAAAGGAATTTGATGAGACACAAAAGAATCTACATCATATGGGTATCTCCAATGACCGTGTTCACCCAAATGGAGGTCATTCTCCTGGACATTTTATATTAGCAAAATCCTTCTTAAAAACAGTGGAGTGCTGGCCTATCGAATAACAAAGTGGCTTCGACACCTAGAAATCAAAAAATATCTCCTATCTAACAAAACAAGGAAAAGTTCGCTTCTCGAACTTTTCCTTGCTATTTTTCATGTCAATGCGGATACTCGGAATCCGTTTCGATACTTCCTCATAACCTTACAGCAACTCCGTTGCTATCTCATTGGATACTTAACACACAATAAGATGAAAATGTCCCCCGCTTCGCATAGAAACGAGGGACATTTTCTGTATAGTTATATTAGAACTCAAATTTCTTCTCAAAATAAGCCTTTAAGTCTTCAATCTTAATTCTTTCTTGTTCCATTGTATCACGATCACGAACAGTAACTGCACCATCTGTTTCGGAGTCAAAATCGTAAGTAATACAGAAAGGAGTACCAATTTCATCCTGTCTTCTGTAACGTTTACCAATATTTCCTCTATCATCAAATTCACAGTTATAGTACTTACTAAGATCTGCGTAAATCTTTTCAGCATTTTCGCTTAATTTCTTTGATAATGGAAGTATACCAATTTTAACTGGTGCAATTGCTGGATGGAAATGAAGTACAGTACGAACATCTCCCTCTGCAATTTCTTCTTCATCATAAGCTGCACAAAGAAAAGCTAAAGTTACACGGTCAGCTCCAAGAGATGGCTCGATTACGTATGGGATGTATCTCTGGCCCTTTTCATCATCGAAATAGCTAAGATCTTCTTTGGACACATTCTGATGTTGTGTTAAATCGTAATCTGTTCTATCTGCAATACCCCAAAGCTCACCCCATCCAAATGGGAATAAGAATTCAATATCTGATGTTGCTTTGGAATAGAAGGATAATTCTTCTTTTTCATGATCACGAACACGCATCTCATCTTCTTTGATACCAAGTGTCTGTAACCAGTCGATACAGAACTGTTTCCAATATGCAAACCACTCAAGGTCTGTATCTGGTTCACAGAAGAATTCTAATTCCATCTGCTCAAACTCTCTGGTACGGAATGTAAAGTTACCTGGAGTAATCTCATTACGGAAGGACTTACCGACTTGACCGATACCAAATGGAATCTTCTTTCTGGATGTTCTCTGAACATTTTTAAAGTTTACGAAAATACCTTGTGCTGTTTCTGGTCTTAAATATACTGTATTTTTTGCATCCTCAGTAACGCCTTGGAATGTTTTAAACATTAAGTTAAACTGACGGATATCCGTAAAGTTATGCTTTCCACAGGTTGGACATGGAATATTGTTTTTCTCAATGTATGCAGACATTTCTTCATGAGACCAAGCATCAACAGAGCCTTCAAGAGTAAGGTTTTTCTCTGTAGCATAATCTTCAATTATTTTATCTGCACGGAATCTCTCACGGCATTCCTTACAATCCATTAATGGATCAGAGAAACTGCCAAGGTGTCCGCTTGCTACCCAAGTTTGTGGATTCATTAAGATGGCACAATCTACACCAACATTATATGGATTCTGCTGAATAAATTTTGTCCACCAAGCCTTCTTAACATTATTCTTAAGCTCGACACCAAGATTACCGTAATCCCAAGTGTTCGCAAGTCCACCATATATTTCAGACCCCGGATATACAAAACCTCTTGCCTTAGCTAAAGCAACAATTTTCTCCATTGTCTTTTCCATAACAATCATCCTCACATTTCATTATTCTATCATTTCTGAAACTTACGAAGCCATCAAAACATAAATCATATCAGCTTATTCATGAAGTTTCTACTAATTGTAATATTGTAACCTTAATTTTATATATTTTCAAGCATAACTTTGGTGATTATCACCGTAAAATCACTTATTCTGCATAAAAAGGAGCTCTAAACTTTCACCTAGGTCTCATTATTTCAAATCAAACATAATCCTAAATCAATTATAGGATAGAAAGTAATTCTAACGACTTCATCCGATGCTCAATTCGATCTTCCCGATAACAATCGATAATCTGTTTCAACTCACGAAAGACCTCCTCTGTAACTGTAAAGTTATATAGCTTCTCTACATCTGCTGATATTATGTATTGTAAAGCATATAACGTAGAAGTTAAAATTCTCTTACCATCCGTCGCCTTGTGTCTACAGCTCTCACAAAAGCAACCGCCAGCACTCGCACTAAACCTACTTAAATTCTCCTTTGTCCCACAATTAAGACATTCAAATACTTGCGGTGCCTCTCCACCTAGGCTAATTATCTTTAATTCAAAAATGTAACGAACTAGTTTTGTCCCAATATGTTGGTTTAATAAAGCTCTGAGAGACTGATACAGCAGTTTCAGCAGTTCAGTTTCGTCATTGCCTTCACGTGTCATATAATCTGTAAACTCACAAAAATAAAGTCCATAGTAAACGTAACTTATGTCCTCTCTAAGTTCACCAAAATAATTCTTTATATTAACGGATTGAATATTATAGGAATTACGACCTTCATACAGTTGAAACTCTCCAAAAGTAAATGGCTGAGAACATGCCAATAAGGCGCTATTTGGTCTTCTAGCGCCTTTGGCAAATGCTCCAATTTTCCCACGTTCTTTTGTCAGTATCGTGAGTCTTTTATCATAATCACCGATGGGTATTGTTGCTAACACAATCCCTGTAACTGTAACCGTACCGGTCATCCCTAGTCTCCTTTTTATTTTCAGGCTCTCTCTCTCTTGTACAAGCTGTGTAATTTAAATAATCTTTAATATCACCTGTTTGTTCAAATACCTTCCAAAACTCTTCGTTCTTCACCATTCATGCCCCCTAAATGATTTTTTTATGAGCTCAAAAGATCCATGGAGAAACCTCCATGTTAAGTAACATAATTCCTCGCGTTTTCTTTTGTGCTTATACATATATCATCTCCGAAGCAAGCGATTTTAAACTGATAAAAATAGACTAGGTCATCTTTTAATTTTTACCCTTGACAAGATAAGATGCAGTCATATAATTTTTAGCATGCCGTATTCCGGCGCTAAAAACAAGTATACTAATATTCAGAATCCTCTCGGTATCCGTAATTTTTAATTAAGAAGTCACTGTCTCTCCATTCCTTCTTAACTTTCACCCAAAGCTGAAGAAATACTTTGGTATCTAACAAATTTTCAATCTCTACTCTTGCTTTCATTCCGATATTTTTTAACATAGCACCCTGTTTTCCAATGATAATTCCCTTATGAGAATCACGTTCACAGATAATCGTAGCGTCTATATCTATAACCTTACCATCAGGACGTTCCTTCATACGTTCAATCGTCACAGCAATTCCATGTGGAATCTCATCACTTAACAAACGTAATGCCTTCTCACGTATTAATTCAGCAACAATCTGACGTTCTGGTTGATCCGTTACCGTATCTTCATCAAAATACATTGGTCCATTAGGAAGATACTTAAATATTACATCTATTAATTGTTGTTTATTTTCTCCCTTTAGTGCGGAAACCGGTACAATTTCAGCAAAATTACACTTATCCTTATAGGCTTCTATAAAGGTAAGAATCTCTCCTTTCTTAACCATATCTATCTTGTTGATAACCAAGATAACCGGAGTTTTACTTTTATTTAACTTCTCAATAATATGCTGTTCACCTGCTCCAATGAAAGTAGATGGTTCTACTAGCCATAGAATCACATCGACCTCTTTGATTGTACGTTCGGCAATGTTAACCATGAATTCGCCGAGCTTATTCTTTGCCTGATGAATTCCCGGAGTATCTAAGAAGATAATTTGCCCCTGCTCCTCTGTATATACCGTCTGTATTCTATTTCTTGTTGTTTGTGGCTTATTTGAGGTTATCGCAATTTTCTGACCAATGAGTTGATTCATTAACGTTGATTTCCCTACATTTGGTCTTCCAATAAGGGTGACAAAACCTGATTTGTATTTCTTTTCTTGGTAATTCATCTTTCGCTCCTGTTCCTATTTTAAGGTTACAGTGACAATTTACTGCCACGGTACCTATCTTTTAATTTTAAATGAGATGCGGATATTCGCAATCCGCTTACGCTACCAGCTCTACCTCATTGCCACTATGTGGCATTTTGCAGGAGTCCTAACTCCTGCAAAATGGCAAGTCCTTACCCCCGCTTAAAGAAGCGGAACTTCCTTGATGAGGTTAAAATAATGCTTTAATTTCATGAAACATCTGTTCATTCTTCTTAATCTTTTCTTCATTGCCAATCACACAGAGGTTATCTGCCTTGTATATTTCCCTAACAATCGGTGCCATCATACGGATTTCATCTTGTGTTGTACTTAAGATTTCAACACGGTCACGATTAATATCCTCCATTGTAGTACCACTCATATAGGCACCTAAAGAACGGCTTCCCTTCATCATTGGGGTAAGTGGTGTATCTACAGAGCTCATCGTTCCTATGATATATTTTGTCATATCTCTCTCATCTGTAGTGAAATTTTCAGTATATTCATATGCCTTACGATAAGTTTCATCTGTTTCAGTAAGGTTTGGATCACGGTAAGACACCATATAGGCAGAACCATCCAGTCCAGCAAACTGGCACATACAACCATAGGCCCCACCCTTTACACGAACATTATTCCATAAATAGTCATAAGACATAATTGTTCTTAATACTTTTAATGCTCCATTCGGTTTAAACCCTGCATTTACAAAATTCGCACAGCGAGCAACATATTGAACCTGGCCAGAATACATAAAACCTTCATTTAATTTCTCTACAGGGAAATTAAAGTTTGCAGCTTTTAGTGTTTCCTTGATGGTTTTCCCTTTGCTAGTATCTAACGTACCTGATAAGGAGTCGGTAAATCCTGGTAATGCCTTTGTTAACTGTGTGAAGCCATCCTGTTCAGCCGTTATGCTGATTACCATACCATCCTTTGTAAAGATGATTTCGCTTAGCTTTCTTAAGGAAGTAACAATTTCCTCTTTTCTTGATTCAAATTCTTGTTCTAATGTTGATAGGAATCTAAAGTATCGAATACCTTTTGTTTCCTCCGTATAATATCCACTTTGTGTAATATAAGAAAATGCACGATCAACTGCAACCGAATGACCTGCAGAGTTCATTCTCATTTGAATTCTTGATTTAACCTCTCGAATAATTTCAAAAAGGCGCTTGGTATCTCCTAGCTTAGAATGGTGAACAATTTCCCTAATTAACTCAAATAACTTATCGATTTTTGAATATAGCACCTTTCCACTCATCGAAAATACCGGAGTATACGTATCTGGATCCATCTTCTTATTAAAAGTAATCAGTTCCGCACTCATACCACCCGTATGGATGTTAATCTCATTCGATAGCTCTAAAAAACTATAGTTCTCTGTATCGATATAGCCAAGAACGGTTGCCAATAAATTTAAATAAGGAACAAGTTCTTCTGGTACCTTGCTTAAGTCAAACATACATTTGATATATGCAATTCCATTAGTAAAAACTTCATGGTGAAGAACCGGTAAGTTTTCGATAGAGCATTCCTTATTATGAAGTGGATGTGCGTCTTTTTTAATATCATCAATCGTAAGAAGTGGAATTTTTTCAAGCTCCTCTTTTGTTGATGGTGCTTCCTGGTACTCTTTTAAGTGTTTTGTTGAAGCTACAATTGCTTCCTTCTCTTCTAAAGATAAAGAATTTTTATATTGCTCAAGCTTTTCTTTTAATTTCGCTTCTCTTTCCCCAGTCAATCCTTTTTTCGGTTTTAATACCATGTGGGTTACATGTGTATTATTTATTAAATAGTTACGAATCAGATCTTCATAATATCCTGTATTAATTTTGCTCTTTAAAAACTGAAAAACACGATTACCATGCATATAATCAAATGCTTTCGTATCATCATAAAGCCAACTTCCAAACATCTGAATACCAAAGAGTAATCCTTTTGGAAATTGTCCAAAGTCTGCTTCACGATAACGGAATTCTAAGTTATTGATTGCAGCTAAGAGTGATTTTTCATTTAACCCATCCTTTACTATAGCTTCTAAGGTTGAAGTAATGACAGAAAGGAACTTCTCTAACTGCTCCTCATTCGCATTTTTAGCGATAATCGTAAAGGTTGGTTGAAGGATTTCATTTTCATAGCTACTTAAGATATCTTTTCCAATTCCAGCATCAATTAAAGCTTGCTTTAATGGTGCTCCAGGGGCAGAAAGTAGTGCTGCCTCAAGAATCTGAAATGCCATACACTGTGTAGTATCAATCGATGAACCAATCACTGCATTATAACTTAAGTAGGTATTATCTACTTCATTCTCGCTATCGCTTAGTGGGTATAATGACACAATCTTCTTCGGACCATCAAATGCTTTTTGCATTGGGATTTCAGAATCTACTTTTAGGATATCATAATTACTTAAATATGCTTCATCAAGCCAGTTTAGCTTTTCTTCTACATCCATATCTCCATATAGGTAAATATAGCTGTTTGAAGGATGATAAAACTTTTTATGGAACTCTAAAAATTCCTCGTAACTTAAGTCTGGTACATAATCAGGGTCACCACCTGACTCTACTCCATATGGAGTATCAGGAAACAAGCTAGCTTGAATTGCTCGAAATAACTGCTGCTCTGGTGAGGAGAACGCTCCCTTCATCTCACTATAAACGATTCCGTTATATTTTAATTCTGAATTCAAATCCTCTAATTCGTAATGCCATCCCTCTTGTTCAAAAATTTCTCTACGGTAATAAATGTTAGGATGGAATACTGCATCCATATAGACATGGATCAGATTCTGAAAATCTTTTTCATTACAACTTGCTACAGGATATATTGTTTTGTCTGAGTAAGTCATAGCATTTAAAAAGGTATTTAAAGAACCTTTCGCAAGTTCAATAAATGGGTCTTTTGCTGGAAACTCTTTCGATCCACACAGTACCGTATGCTCAATAATATGAGCTACACCCGTACTGTTTTTTGGTGGAGTTCGAAAACCAATCGTAAATACTTTATTCTCATCCTCATTTGATACCACACAAATTCTAGCACCTGATTTTTTATGACGAAATACAAGTCCTAAACTTTTGCTATCATTTAACTCCTCTTCGTATTCTAATTGATACGCTGGCAAATGAAGGAGTTCTTTGCTTTGTTTAACGCATCTTGACATTCTTTTCCCTACTTTCCTTATGATATCAGAAGTATCTTCGTTTCCTTCCAATGGTAACCATACTGTAAATTAGTGTAACACTGACAATTCATATTTATACGATATCAAACTATTTCTTCACAATTTGACATTTTAATTTTCTATGCATTTGACTATTACAACTATGTATCACTAGTGTATTTTTCAATTATATCATAATTCCCATGCATTGTCATATAAAAAACAATATTGTAGTATGTCCTTTTTTAAAATTGACGACAAATATTTTCTAAAAAAAGCAAAATTTTCTACCTATTTGATAAAGATAAATTGACAATTTATTATAAATATGTTAAATTATTCTATAGATTATCCAATCGATAATTGTAGGCACTACATATTTTTTATCAGTTTTCAGGAGGCACTTTTATGAAAAAAGGTACAGTTAAGTGGTTTAATGCAAAAAAAGGTTTTGGTTTCCTTTCTGACGAAGAAGGAAACGATGTATTCGTTCATTTCTCAGCTCTTAACATGGATGGCTTCAAAGTTCTTGAAGAAGGCGAAGCTGTTGCATTTGAAGTTGTAGAAGGCGAAAAAGGACCTCAGGCAGCTAACGTAACAAAGTTATAATCAGACTGAAATCATACTTTAAATATAAAGTTCGATTTATAGGGTTGTAACAAACGAAAATGGATGCAAAAAGTGGGTAAATCAAAACAAATCGTTTTGATTTCCCCACTTTTTAGTGTTATACATAAATGGTACTAAACAAAATAGCACCATTTATATAGAAGCCTACAGCAGATTATCAATTCATATGTGTTTCACACACATGAAATCAGCGTTGGATGACCCTCTATATATTATTAATGCTTAAAGTGTCTCATCCCTGTGAATACCATTGCGATACCGTACTCATTGCATTTCTTAATAGAGTCCTCATCACGAATTGATCCACCCGGCTGTATAATTGCAGTAATACCTGCTTTGTGAGCCTCTTCTACACAATCATCGAATGGGAAAAAGGCGTCAGAAGCAAGAACAGCACCTTTCGTTGCATACTGACCAATTAATTCTTCTGCATGATCAATACTTTGCTTCGTTGACCAAATACGACTTACTTGCCCAGGGCCAATCCCAATACTTTGTTTATCTTTTGCTAGTGCGATACCATTAGATTTTACAAACTTTACTACTTTCCATGCAAATAAAAGATCCTCCATTTCCTTATCGGAAGGAGTACGATCAGTAACAACCTTTACCTCTTCCTCAATTAACAACTTACTGTCAATTGTCTGAACAATCAAACCACCATTTACCTTCTTAAGGTCATAAGCGCTTTCCTCCTGAGGAATCTCAATACCCTTTAATTCTAAGATTCGAATGTTCTTCTTGGTCTTAAAAATCTCCAAAGCTTCCGTTTCATAACTTGGTGCAACTACTACTTCAAGGAATACACTCTTCATCTTTTCCGCCATTGCCAAGGTAATCTCACGGTTTGCTACTACAATTCCACCATAGATAGATACTTTATCTGCTGCAAATGCCTTATCCCAAGCTTTTTCAATATCGGTATCGCTTCCTACACCACATGGATTTCCATGTTTACAAGCGACTACAGTTGGTTCTGTAAATTCTTTTAATAGCTCAAGTGCCCCATTGGTATCATTGATGTTATTAAAGGATAATTCTTTTCCATTTAACTGAAGGGCATCAGTAATGGAGCCTTGTTTCTTGCCAATTTCACGATAAAAAGCTGCTTTTTGATGAGGATTCTCACCATATCTCATATCTTGAACCTTCTCAAAGGTCATGGTTAAGGTTTCTGGTAATTCATGATCATTTCTTTGTCTTCTTAAATAGTCCGCAATCATAGTATCATAACTAGAAGTATGCATAAATACTTTCTGCATTAAATAAAACTTTGTATCTAGTGATACTAAATTTTCTTCTTTTAATTCCTTAAGTACTAGACTATAGTCTGCAGGATCAACCACAACAGCTACATCATGATAATTCTTAGCAGCAGAACGAAGCATCGTTGGGCCGCCAATATCAATATTTTCAACTGCTTCTGCTCTCGTAACTCCATCTTTTAGGATCGTAGCTTTGAATGGATAAAGATTTACAATTACCATATCAATCGTTTCAATATTCAAGTCCTTTAACTGCTTCATATGGCTCTCATTACTTCTCATTGCAAGCAACCCAGCATGTACGATTGGATGTAAAGTCTTCACTCTTCCGTCAAGACACTCTGGAAATCCAGTTAATTCTGAAATCTCAATTGCAGGAACCTCAGCCTCCTTAAGTTTGCTATAAGTACCTCCTGTAGAGATAATCTCAATACCAAGAGAAACTAATTCCTTTGCAAATTCTACAATTCCTGTTTTGTCCGATACACTGATTAATGCTCTCATCATCCATTCATCCTTTCTCTTACCATTGCAGAGTTATTTTTATGCATAAAAAAACCACCTGAGCTACTGCCAACGGATATTCGTCACGGATATCATCGAAGGTGGTGGCCCAGGCGGTCGGCTCTTAAAGTTATATAATGTACTCCCTGTGGGTTATCCCCACCTGTAGTCGCCTACAGTTTCCGCCAGTCGTACATTGCAACTTCATATTACTATACTTTTTTACTAAGCGCAATAGTTTGTTACTTTCTTTCGAAGCATTTATTATGGCCTTTTTTGTATAAGGTATTATAAAAATAGCTACTTTTATCTTATATAAATCAAATTTCAATGAAGTTGTGATAAAAATCTTATAGCGTACATAAGAGTAATACTAAAAACACCAATCATATATTTCTTAAGGAGGTCTCATGGCTTATACAGGCATTATAATCGGTTTCATCTCTTTTATAGCAATCGCATTATATCATCCCATTGTTATAAAGGCAGAATACTATTTCACCAAAAATATTTGGCCAGTCTTTGCTATTTTTGGTATTATGATGCTGATTCTATCAGTATACGCAACACAGGTTATTGTAAGTGCTGGCTTGGCTGTACTTGGAATTACAAACCTTTGGAGCATTGGAGAATTAGTTCATCAAGAAAAACGGGTAGAAAAGGGTTGGTTCCCTAAAAATCCAAAAAGAAAATAAGAAATCACTTAATTACATATAACTATAAACAAGACTGAATTATCAAAGCGGATATTCGCAATCCGCTTACGCTACTTGCTCATAACCTCATTTCCACTACTGATGTGGTTAAAATATTACAAAATAGATAGATAATGTACAGGTATTCAAAATATGATATAATAAAATTATTCTTTCCAAAGAAAGGAATATTTGCATGACTAAGTTAGATGAATTGATCAATTGCATTGAACATCCTCATGTTTACATCTTAATGCATAATTATCCCGATCAGGATGCATTGGCTTCTGCACTGGGATTGCAAGTATTGTTTCAGGCAAGAGGAAAATATGCTACTATCATCTATCATGGGATTATCGATAAAGTCAATACATTAAAAATGCTAGAACTTCTCTCCATCGAAATATATCCCTTGCAAGATGTTTCCTTGGCACCAGAAGATGAAATCATCATCGTAGATGGTCAGAATGGTAATATTAATATGGCAGATACCAATGGTCAAGTCATCGCCTGTATCGATCATCATCAAATTCAAAAAACTGCTTGTTATCGTTTTTATGACATAAGAAGTGATGTTGGGGCATGCTCTTCCATTATTACGAGCTATTTCTTAGAAAATAATATACCGATCACATCAGACTTAGCTACAGCACTTCTTTATGGCTTAAAAATCGATACCGCTAATATGACAAGAGGAGTTAATCTCTTGGATATCACTGTTTTTAGCCATTTATACCACTGCTCTAATAATAAAAAATTACGGTCGTTAGAGAAAAGCAGTATTCAATTGTCCGATTTAGTTAGTTATAAAAAAGCAATTGATAGTTTAAAAACATACGGCCCACTTGCCATTGCAAACATCGGTAACGATTGCTCCGAAGCTATGATTGCAACTGTAAGTGATTTTTTACTAACAATTTTAGAAATAGAGTTTTCTTTGGTATATTCCTACCGCGGTGGTGGAATTAAGTTTTCCGCTCGTAGTGCTTTACCATTCTTAGATGCAAGTGATTTTATTAAAACTATACTTGCTGGATATGGTGACGGTGGTGGACATTCTAATATGGCAGCTGGATTTGTCCCTAACATCTCTACTGAGGAAGATGCCACGAAACTTGTAGAGCTGATAATATCAAGAGCTATTTCCTATATAAATCATGTACCCCTTCTTATGTTGATACACACACCAAAATAAATTAAATAAAGAATGCAGGGCAATGTAACAACAAGAAAATGCACGTTTTTCGAACTTTACCTTTCCATGAATAGTAGGTATCACAAATTAAACTATGTGTTAACAAAAATAGCATAGAATTTTCCTTTCAAGTGCTTCCGCACTTTTTAGGAAATTCTATGCTATTATACATTCCAAGCATGTATCAAGTAGATTATTCAAATCAATCTTCCATTGACTTCTCAAAATTATCAAAGATATAGGACAATACAGGTGCCATTCCAACGAATTCACAGCCATATCGATAAATCCTATAATCAACTCCCTCTTCTTTGTCAGGAGTGGTATCCTTAACCTCTTCTGCTCGAATAATCTTTACAACACAATAGAGCTTTGCATCTTCATCTCCCAGTTGTATACATGCATTAAAATAAAATCCGATAGGTAAATTACTCTTAGAATAAAATCCAATCCCGCCACGAGAAATATTTATAACCGTTATTGGAGCATCAATGTTCTGAACTAATACATTATCTTGTTTAAATAAAGTAGAAATCTTCAAAAAAAGCGTTATATCTGTCCTTTTTTCTCTCCTTTTTTCCAGCATAAATCCTCTCATTTCTGCGCTGCTTATTGTCTTGCTTACAATGCGTATCATTAGGTTTGCGGTTGCTGCGCACACACAAACTTACTGGGTAAATGATTTATATTCACTTTAATCTCTAAATCACGATCCTTAATTTACCATTTCTATTATACCGAATAATACTAAGCTTTGCAACCGATATTACTTTCGCTTTGCAAACAATACTACATAAGCTTTACAACAAATATCACTTAAACTTTGGATAAAAGTTCACGTAAGATTTCATTGATAACACTTGGATTTGCTTTTCCTTTCATTGCCTTCATTGTTTGCCCAACTAAGAAAATAAAAGCTTTTTCTTTTCCATTCTTGTAGTCCGATACAGACTGCTCATTCTCTTTTAAGATATTTTCTATTGTACTTCGAAGTACTCCATCGTCACTTACCATAGAAAGCCCATGTTCCTCGATATAAGTTTTGGGATCAACGTCCGACTTAAAGATTTGCTCAAAAACTTCCTTCGCAATGGTACGATTTATTTTTCCTGCATCAATTAATTCAATTAGACTTGCGAAATTAGTTGGAGAAAGTTTTAGCTCTTCTGCTTCTTGTTCCGATTCCTTTAACAAACGCATCGTTTCAACCATTAACCAATTACTTACTTCCTTTGGTTTATTGCATAAAGAAACCGTAGCTTCGAAAATATCTGCAAGATTTTTGGAACCTGTTATAATCCCAGCATCATATTCCGGTATCTCATAATCCTTAACATAGCGAAGCATCTTTGCATCTCTAAGCTCTGGCTCTCTACTCTTAATCTCATTAAGCCATTCCTCACTGATTTCCATCGGAGCTAAATCAGGGTCTGGAAAATAACGATAGTCCTGGGCGTCCTCTTTGCTTCTCATCGCAAAACTTGTATCTTTGTTATCATCCCAGCGTCTTGTTTCCTGTATCACTTTCTTTCCATCTTCAAGAACTTCTATTTGTCGCTTTCTTTCTCCCTCAATTGCACGAGCAATCGCCTTGAAAGAGTTCATATTCTTCATCTCGGTTCGAGTACCAAATTTTGTTTCGCCGACTTCCCTTATCGATAAGTTAATATCTGCACGAAGGGACCCCTCTTGCATCTTACAATCGGATACACCTAGATACTGTAGAATTAACTTTAATTTTTCGAGATAAGCAATGACTTCTTCTGCACTGCGCATATCAGGTTCACTAACAATTTCAATGAGTGGTACTCCACCACGGTTATAATCAACTAAGGTGCAGTCCTCCCAAGGGTCGTGTACAAGCTTTCCAGCATCTTCTTCCATATGAATTTCATGAATTCCAATGCTTTTCTTTACACCATCCACTTCTATTTCAATGCTACCATCTCTACAGATTGGCAGATAAAGCTGAGATACCTGGTAAGCCTTTGGTAAATCCGGATAAAAATAATTCTTACGATCAAACCTACAGTTTTTTGTTATCTCACAATTCATAGCAAGGCCTGCTGCGATTGCAAACTCTACAACCTTTTTATTTAACACTGGTAAAGCTCCTGGCATCCCCATGCATACGGGACAACAATGTGTATTAACTTCTCCACCAAACTGTGTGGTACAACCACAAAATATTTTAGATTTCGTTGCGAGCTCAACATGAACTTCGAGCCCGATGACGGTTTCATATGCTTTCATACTATCCTCCGTTCAGTTTCAATCCTGCGAATTTGAGCAATACCACAAATTCGAAAAATCTTGATTTTCAAACTAACACCCATGCATATTCAATCTGCTTGCAGATTGAATACTGCTTTAATAAGAAGTGTGAAAATCGCTTTCTGTTTTCACACTAACTCCTATCCGCGCGCTATAGCACGCATACAAATTAAGATGTTGAAAAATGTCTTCTATTTCTCAACCCTATTTCCTCACTGGCACATTCACACCATTTAATCACTTAACTTTGGGCGTAGATATGTTTTTGACTGTTCCAAAGTATACGCAGCTCTTATAATGTCTTTTTCTCCAAAAGGTTTTCCGATTAATTGTAATCCAATTGGCATTCCATCTGAATTTTTAGATGGAATACCATCTGAATTTTTAGATGGAATAACATCTGAATTTTTAGATGGAATACCATCCTGACTTAACCCACATGGTAAGCTAATTGCTGGTAAACCTGCCAAATTAACAGAAACTGTGTAGATATCACCAAGGAACATTTTCACAGGGTTAAATAAACTCTGTCCAAGTTTTCGTGATGCCACCGGAGTTGTTGGTCCAAGTATAATATCAAATCGTTCAAATGCACGGTCAAAGCTTTGCTTTATCAAGGCTCTCACTTTTAGTGCTTTGTTATAATAAGCATCATAATGTCCAGAGCTTAATACAAAAGCTCCTATCATCATTCTGCGCTTTACTTCCTCACCAAAGCCTTCGCTTCTCGTCTTTTTATATAACTCTTGTAAGCCATCAAAATCAGCAGTTCGATATCCATATTTTACACCATCGTATCTGGAAAGGTTGGAACTAGCCTCAGCAGATGCAATGACATAGTAAGCTGGTGTCGCATATTCTATTGCATCCAAATCAAATTCTTCTACTATCGCTCCCTGTTCCTTAAAAAAAGCTGCTGCATCTAATACACTCTTTTTAACCTCGTCATCGAGGCCTTCCGTGAAATATCCTCTTGGTATTCCTATCCTTAAGCCTCTAACATCTGACCTTAATGCACTTACATAATCATAAGAAGCTGTCTTCACACAAGTAGAATCTTTATCATCAGCACCAGATATAATTTGAAGTGTTGTAGCACAATCGGATACACTACGAGCCATTGGACCTATCTGATCAAGGGAAGAAGCATAAGAAACTAATCCATATCTGGATACCGTTCCATACGTTGGCTTTATTCCAGTCACACCACAGAAAGCACTTGGCTGCCTAATAGAACCTCCAGTGTCAGTACCCAAAGCAACAAATGCTTCTTCTGCTGCAACAGCTGCCGCTGAACCACCGCTGGAACCTCCTGGAACACATTCTGTATTCCAAGGATTCTTGGTGACTCCAAAATAGGAGGTTTCTGTTGTACTCCCCATCGCAAATTCATCCATATTTGTCTTACCAAGAATGATAGCTCCCGCATCTTTTAACCGTTCTATTACAGAAGCATTATAAGGAGGTATAAAATCCTCTAACATCTTAGAGGCACAAGTGGTCGGCATACCTTTTACACAAATATTATCCTTGATTGCAATTGGTACTCCTGCAAGAGGGGAATCGGCAAAGTTTCCTGCTTCTATTGCAGTTTGGATTTTTCTCGCCTGTGCTAGGGCATCTTCTTCATTAACAGTAATATAACTATGATAATAAGGCTCCCTTTTTTTTATCGCAGTGAGCGAAGCTATCACTGCTTCCTCTACCGAGAGTTCTTTTTGTTTGATCTTTTTCGAAAGCTCTATGGCAGTTAATTTTGTAATCTCCATGTTTTACCTCTTTTCTGCGCTACTTTTGTCTTGCTTGCAAGACAATGCGTACCATCAAGTATGTGGCTGCAGTTCAGACACAAACTTGTAAGGTGAAAGGTTTATCTTTCACTTTTACTGTTCTCTTCACTAATCTACGGTTTTTGGAACCATAAAGCAGCCATCCATTTGTTTTGGTGCATTCTTAAGAAGTTCTTCGCGATTCTCTTCATTCGTAACCACATCTTCACGAAATACATTCTTCATAGAACGCACATGTGACATGGATTCTATTCCATCCGTATTTAATTCCTTCATTTTATCAATATACCCTAAAATATTACCGATATCTTTCTTCGCCTTTTCTTTTTCCTCTGGCTGTAAACTAAGCTTTGCCAATGCTGAAACATATTCTATGGTTTTATCTGTGATATCCATGTAATTCTCCTTTCTTATTGCAACATATATTTTTCGATGCGAAACATCTCATATCATTTACGGCTCTAATCGTGATACATCCCTCGGGAATAACGTCGTTTCTCTTACATTAGCTTCGTCTAGTAAACGCATCGTCAAACGTTCTAACCCGATTCCTAATCCTCCATGTGGTGGCATTCCATGTTTATGAATCAAAAGATAATGTTCAAAGTCCGATATATTCATACCACGGTCTTCCATCTTTGCTACCTGTTCTTCATAATTATGGATTCTTTGACCGCCAGTAGTTATTTCCATCCCTTTAAACAGCAAATCAAAACTTAGAGTAAACTTTTTATCACTTGGGTCATCCATCGCATAAAATGGTCGTTTCTTCGAAGGATAATGAGTAACAAATACAAAGTCTGAATCATATTCTTCTTTAAAATAACGTCCAATTAAGACTTCTTCTTCCGGCTCTAGGTCAAACGGATTTTTTATCTTACGGTCATATTTTTCTGAAACCAACTTCTTTGCCTCATCAAAACGTACCGCTGGGATCTTATCAGTTTTCGGTAAGGTAATTTCCAAGATGTCGCATTCTTTTTTATAATGCTTAGAAAGTAATTCAAAGATAGAGGTTAGCATTGCGGTTTCCATGTTCATAATATCTTCGAAGGAATCAATATATCCCATTTCAAAATCCAAACTTGTATATTCATTTAAGTGCCTCGTAGTATTGTGCTTTTCTGCACGAAATACTGGTGCTGCTTCGAAAACCCTATCGTAAACGCCAACCATAGTCTGTTTATAAAACTGAGGACTCTGTGCTAAAAATGCTTTTTTACCAAAGTACTCTAGTTTAAAAACATTCGCTCCTCCTTCTGCATTTCCCGCGACAATCTTAGGTGTTCTAACTTCGGTAAAATGCTCCGAGAATAAGAAATCACGAAAACCTCTTACTATTCCTTCTTGAATTTTAAAGATTGCCCTCTCCCTTATGTTACGAAGAGCGATTGGTCTTAAGGAAAGCTTTGCCTCCAGTGAAGTATTTAATTTCCACTTAGAGATTGGTAATGGCATGGTACTATCCTGCGCTGGCTCAGATATTATGAATAAATTTGTTAAGATAATTTCATGACCATTCGGTGCTCTTAGTTCCTCATGAACCTCACCCTGTACTTCTACCGTCATGCCTTCTTTCAATGAATCAATAACACCCTTTGTAACTTCCGTTGAAGTAACACACTGTATAATTCCTTCAAAGGTTCGAATCACAAGAAACGAAAATTCACTCATATCACGTACGGTGTGAACAAAACCACGTATTATAACGGATTTGTTAGCATAATTTCCTGAAATAATCTCACTTAATAAAACTGTTTTTTGTTCTTTCTTACCTGTTACAAATTGCATACTGTTTTCTCCTTTTCTAGATTATTTTTTCCTTGTTCCAGGATATTTTTTTTACCTAAAAAAGGTTAATTTACAAGCAATTACAGATTAATTTCTTATAAATAAAAAAATCCCGGAACAAATGCCTCGTGAAAAATCACGATACAATTATTCCGGGACGAGAATTCTATGTACATAAGGCAAGCATAGTCTCTGTAAAAATCACAAACCATATCATCGCCCTAGGATTCCCGCGGTACCACCCACGTTGAGAAACACACTGGCTTCTCCACTCTTTACACTTAACGCGTGCGACGCATGAACCTACTACCGATCAATAACGATTCAATTCACGAGCTCCAGAGTGTTCCGTAATACACATAGAGTCAAAGACACGCTCTCAGTCGGTGACGCATCATTCCTGTCGCTAAACACATCTGTGTACTAAAGTCTCCTTCATTGCTTTTCATCATATAAAATGATTCCTAATCATATCACGAATGTTCTAGCGTTGCAAGGGGTATTTATTTTTTCTCATAGGTTTGCAAATTAAGGTATTTCAAGATGCTATGATAATAGTTGTTTTTAATTACACTACCGGACACATTAAATTTATTTCGTACGTTATTTACATACGCTTTGACATAGTTTTCTGGTAATTCCTCATCATCAAGATTTACTATCTCTCCTGTTTTTGAGTTGTACTTAATGTGATCTGTAATAAAACTCTGATTTGACATCATAACAAGTGCTGGTGCATCGGAAAGTATATCTTGCCCCATAAATAATCTAGAATCATAAGGAATTCCGAATAAGTTATTTATCGTTGGCATAATATCAAGACTTGAACAGTGCTTATCCACAACAATTGGCTTTTTAATCTGTGAATTCCATAAAACCAAATTATTTTTATATAGCTCAAAATTTTCCTCTACCTTATGGCCTGCAAGTTCATTAATTTCATCCATGGAGAGTCCATATGGGTAATGGTCTGCACTCATAACAATCACTGTTTTATCTAAAACCCCAGCTCCCTCTAAGCTTTCGATCAGATACTCCAGTGCTAAATCAAGCTCTTTATTACAAGCAATATAAGCCTTACAGTCATCGGAATAAGGTAAGTTTTCCACATAACTTCTGTTCTTTACTGCCATTGAGTTCCCTAAAAAGTTATATTCCATATGGCCACTAACGGTCATATAATATGTGTGAAATTTTTCATCCTTAATATATTCTGGTAAGGTAACCTGCATCATCTCGAGGTCAGATTCCGGCCACGTAGGTTTTACTTCTAATCCTCCACCATTCGTACCTTTATAATCATATCCCATATTGGGATGCGATAAATTTCTGCTATAATATTTATAGCTATGATCATGGTATGCCCTGGTACTAAAACCAAGCTCTTTAAACTGCCAACCTAAGGTTAATGGCATATCACACTTAGCTGACTTCGTAAAACTATTCGTCCCACTTGGTATTAACCCGGTGCAAGCAACAAACTCTCCATCACTTGTACTAGTCCACCAAATTGGTGTATAAAAATTCTCGAATACAAACCCGGTATGTGTCAGTTTGTAAAGAGTAGGAGTTACAACCGGATCTACTGCCCATGGTGAAAATCCTTCCGCAGTAAGAAATATCAGATTATAGCCTTCAAACATACCTGTATACTCATTTTTATTTGTTGGTGTTACCGTAGAGAAATACTGATGAAGATTTTTTATTGCAACATCTTTCTCTTCTTCGGCAAGCTTCGTAAAGTCTATATTTTTTAGAATATTCGGTGAAGTATCAATTGGAGTAGGGGTAGGAAGTGGCGACGGGGTCGGCGAGATTCCAGCCTGAGCACTCTTATTCGATGTTGGTACTTTGGTAGGAGACGGTGTTACCGTTACCTTTGGTAAATCCAACGATGCATATACATCTCCCCCCATCTTAAAATCTGGAGCACCAAATACGACATTTCGAATATCAAAACATGATGCTGTTACTAATCCGATTTTTTCAATTCCAAGGTCTTGATTAAAGTCGACATGGTATAAATCATATGGAGTATGTGGCATCTTCCCTGGAATTAAAAGTAATAGTAAAAACATCAAATAGTATCCAATCCCTGATAGAATTTGAACTCCCGCAAACATAGGATGTCTTTTCCCTTGGAAGGATACTTTTTTTATTAGTATAATTAGTACTGGAATTGGAAGTAATAAAAGAATAATACCTGGCAATTTTGCAAGAATTCCATTCAACGCCTCTTTCCAAAATTCTAGTACATCACCACCATTTTCTCCGACGCTATAGAGTGATAAAAACGTTTTAAAAATATGATCATATACCAATTGAACACTAAACCATATACTGAGGATTATAGTTAAAATTATAGTGAGTATACGATTAATTTTTTCTTTCCATACACTTGTAACTGCTGTAAGAAAGAATCCCATAGCAATACCCATTAACATCGGATATATAAAATTAGTATCTAATTTCTTAAACACTAAAAGATGAAAAAATAACTCTAGATATACCAATAAGCATGGAAAATAAAGCATTGAGAAGATTCCTTTATTTTTAAGCTCTCCTCTCATGCTCTCTTTCAGTAAGTTCCAATAGTTATGATTCTTCTTTCCATTGTCTTTGTTATCAGAGGTATGACTAACTTTATTACTTGAATCCTGATTTGTTGTTTGATTAGTACTATTCATTGATTTGCTGCATTCATCCTTGGTATATTTTTTTTCGGACGGAGTTGTTTCTCTCAATTTACAATATTCCCGAACTGTTTTCATAACATAGTAACTAGCTTTTTTAAGCTTCATTATTACGGAATTATCCTTCTCTCTCTCATCCTTCATATCAAAGAAGAATCTGCCACTCAAAATATGGACAAATCTACCCATATCGAGATTATTCCCTGTTCAACGTGTCTGATTTGGTGTTTGTTATAATACACTACTCTCATTTGCTATAACACTCCGAGGGCTTAAATTCCCCAAATAGCCTTGGGTACATACTTACAGTAACGTGATTATGCTATCTTGTAAGTTTTTGCTTCTCTAAGATTAATACTAGCTTGTAAATCCCTATCAATTACTAAACCACACTCTTTACAAACATAAATTCTGTCAGAAAGTTTTAAGTCTTTTTTGACATTTCCACAACATGAGCAAAGCTTAGAAGATGGATACCATCTTAATCTTTGATGAAGTCTTTGTACTTTGACTATTTGCTTACGAATATTCTGTCTAGTGGTCTCTCCTTTTCTTATTTTATTTTGGTTTTTAAGACAATCATATTTCCTTGAAAGCCTTACTTGTTCACGTTTTAACTTCTTTTCTAATTTCTTTACTCTTTAAGTCTTACATCATTATTTATGTACTTATCAAAGTCATTGGCCGACATAAAGGCTTTTTTCTTATCCAACTTACCCTCTTTAAAATCTTGATAAAGTGATTGGTTCTTAGCAAGATAAGCGTTATAAAGCCATCTGCAAACACCTAAAGATTGATTAATCTTCTGTATCTGCTGGTTCGTTGGCTTTAATTCCACTTTGTATGCTCTTTGCAATCTCTTCATCCTCCTCTATATCCGTAGGGGTTCTTTTTGCTACAAGAATCCCCTCTCTATCCCATCTTTGAAGTTCCTTGACTGATACATTGAGTAATTCGGTAAAATCTCTAGATTTATAATTTGTTATGTGCTTCCTATGTTTTGTCAGCTTCTTAAGTATATTTAAACGCCCTTGGACACATTTGTCAACATCTTAGATGGCTAACGTATATCTCCTATCTGTTTTGCGTACATTTCCATTTTACACCACATTATTAAGAATTACTACTCTTATCTGTTGACAGATGCTTAAAAAATGGTTCATGAAGTATCAATGCTACTTATGATTTAGTGAACCCAAGTTCTGTCATATTTAGCATTTAAATAACATTATCAATATTCTTCTCAATTCGAGGCAATAAAAACCTACCAACTGAATATCTGACAGTTGATAGGTTTCTTATAAATATTGCATAACAATTGAGTTTGCGACAAAACGACTTTCCCACTAATCCATCCTTTACTCACCACAGCTGCTGATTATAATATTTCGCAATTTTCTGGTAATTTCCATAGTTCCTGCATCCGTTCTTTGTGTCATAAAAAGGAAATTCAACTTATCCGCAGGGCAATTAGCAAAATAGCAACCAAGCCAGCCATCCCAGCCATATTCCAATGGACTTCCTATGGTTCCAGCTTTTGTGGCATCTGCCATAACCCTCATCAGGCTACCATAGCTGTGTCCTTCCAATTCAGTCCAGGGCACGAGCCCTTTATATTGTTCTTCATTTAAAGTCTTTGTTGTCATATAAGTTACTGTTCTGGGATGCAAAATAGAAACTCCATCCAAACTTCCGCCATTCATAAGCATCAAAGAAAACTTTGCATAGTCATCTATGGTAGAAACTAAACCTGCACCGCCTGCTTCATAAGACGGCTCTCTATCCATGTTTTGTATAATTCCAAGATGATTACCGGTATAGAGACTAAAACCTCCCTTGCCATCTACCCCATAGGTATTGGCTAGTCGCCCTTTCTTTTCTGCCGGTACATAAAAGGCCGTATCCTTCATTCCTAAAGGTTCAAAGATTTCTTTTTTTAGGAATTTGCTGTACTTTATATTGCTTACTACTTCGATTACGGCAGCAAGAACATCCGCACTGGTGCCATATGCCCAGAATGCTCCAGGATGGAAAGCGAGGGGACACTTTCCAAGCTTATTTGCTATTTCAACGGTGCTTAATGCATTTTCCGTCAAAAGCTTCTCATTTACTTCTTTAAAAACCTCTTCTGTTGCCTTGCCGGCTTTACCATCCCCTCCGTAAAGAAGACCAGAAGTCATATTTAACAAGTCTTTTATCCGCATTTCCCTGTATACCGGAACAAGAGTACCGTTATCATCTACCACCTGATCTCGAAAACCCTCCAGATATTTTCCTACAGGTTCATACAGGTCTATCTCACCTCTTTCCACCAATTTCATGGCAGCGACTGCCGTAACAGGCTTGGTCATAGAAAATAATCGAAAGATAGTATCTCTTTTAATTGGAAGCTCTTCCTCTCTGGATGCCAAACCGTCCTCATGGTAGAATATTTCCTTTCCTTCCTTAAAAATAAGCAAATTGGCACCTGGAATTTGATTTTTCTCAATGGCAGAGCGTATTGCTCTTTTAATATTGGAAGCGTCAACATTATTTAGCATGGTTCTTACCCTCTTTCTCATAATTTTGTATTTTAGGGACAATAACAGAAGACTCCCCAGCTTAGAACAAAGTGGCTTCACCCTCTCTAGGCTTATCAAGTCTCAAACTTGGAGGCGAAGATACTTCGCCTTACTAAATCCCGTAGGGTGAGTGCGCATCCCTTGGAGAGTTCTTGATTTATAGGAAATTGTTATTGCAATTTCCTATAAATCAAGAATAATAATAAGCTCAGCTTCTGTTAACGATATTCTTCTACAACTCTTACTTCTTTTAAGGAACAGGCACGCCCCTCATGTAACTGTGGCCACTTTTCAATAAAAATGGCGTCTGTTTTATAAAGAGCATCAATCACAATCTTTAATTTGTCTGGAAATCCAAAATAACCAAGGCTGATTGGCACCTCCTGCCCTGTATAAAAATGATCATTTATCTTCTGATTGTCTGCATAAATCTCCATTTTTTCACCGGTATAGGACATCCAGAGTATTGTATCCCGTCCTTCCAGGCGATTTGCTTCTTCAGCATAGATAATGGAAATTTCGTATACTGACTTTTTTTCATCCTCGAACACCAATACAGCCTCTGCATATGCCGTCTTCCCCTTCATGTGCCGTTCATATACTGTAAATCGACCCTCTTTACCACATGCGATAAAACCTGGGATTTCCATGGTCAGCTTCGGATAGCATTTCAGTATTGTATGACCGGAACCGGTTACCTTAAGGTCACCGGCCTCTTCCCACACATAATTATCATTCAGAATCAGATAATCCTGATCCAGGCTCACCTTCCAGGCATTTAAGGCATTCTCTCTTGACAAATGCAGAATGTCTGCGGTCTTTTCATCCGCCCAAACAAATTGCGGATCATAATCCCCATAAAACACGTAGGGCTTTCCGGCATTTGTATTCAGGCTGCAAAGCGGTGTCGCTAGCGCAGAGGCCAGTACAGCCTCCCCTAATCTCATTCGGTACGGGAAAAATCCATAGACACCGTCCTCTATGTGAAAAGGTGGGAATATTACATTGCCGTCATCACGTAATCCTGTCAGACACACATTTTTATGTGAATCCATTTTTCTTCTTCTCTGATAGTTATTGAAAAATACATAGCCGTGCTCTGCATCATGCCTGCAGGAAATCCGCAGGGTATGCAAATCCTCCGGTTTTACATGCTCCGGTGTGATTTCCGCTCCAAGCGTTGCCATATCGTCCCCAAATTCCGATAAAAAGTAAGCCAGCAGCTTGATTTCAAGGTAGCTGTCCGATAGAGCGCCGTACTGTCTGATTGGTGCATTGAAATCATAATTGATCTCCGGCAAATCATTGAGATATCCTGTATCCTTACTTTCCTGTAGGGTAGACAGCTTTCCTTTTGGATTACTACCGCCATGATACATATAATAACCAAGCAGCACAACACCGCTGCCAAGCTTGGTAAGCGACATAGCCCCTATATCCTTGCCGCTTGCTACCGGTCTTCTATGAGCAGTCACCTGTAAGCCACCACCAAGCTCTGCAGTCAGGAACGGAAATTTTGCTTCATCAAAGGTAACCGCTCCTTCCACGTGATGTTCACTGGCTATTAACGTATCATTCCGTATATGACTGAACACATAGTTCGGGTTTGCTTCCAGTTCGCAGGTCCGCTGATCCCAAGGCGCTTCCGGATAACCTCCCATCACAGGTAGCAAATCACCGATACAAGCACCACCCCAGCCTGTAGCAGTGTACAAAGGAGCCTGAAATCCGATCTCCTTGGCTAAAGCAGTCAAGGCTCTCATATGCGCTTCTCCGGCTTCTCCCTGCAGACCACCCACATGACCGTATTCATTTTCGATCTGTATACCGATGATCGGCCCGCCATCCTTATAGAACATTCCCTTCACCTGCTCATAGACCTGCTCCCAGTATCGCCTGACGTAGGTTAGATAGTTGTCATCATTGCTGCGAAGTTTTATGCCTTCTGTTTCTTTCTTCTGTAACCAGTCCGGAAATCCTCCGTTTCTAACCTCTCCATGTACCCAAGGACCGAGCCTAAGGAATACGGAGATTCCGACTTTCTTGCACAAATTAACAAATAGCCTCAAATTACGGCATCCCTCAAAGTCAAAGATCCCTTCTTCCTCTTCGTGGTGGATCCAAATAACATAGGTTGACACAACAGTAAGACCGCCTGCTTTAATTTTACGCAGTGACTCCTCCCATAATGTCTCAAGATACCTGCTGTAGTGCATTTCACCCATAACTGGGAACCAGGGTCTGGCATCCCTGGTTAGATAGTGGCTGTTGTAGTCAAATTCTTTATTCATGTCCAATTTCTCCTCATGTATATTGTTTCGTCAATTTGAATTTTCGCAGCATGCAATAAATCGGAGGTGCTGTTATGCTGACACCTATGGTCAGATACTTCTGCCTGCTGACAATATCTTTGATTTCATATAAGGTCCACTCATGCTCTGACGGATGAATCATAATTTCTTTCTCTGCTTCCTCCGTACGGGCGAAGAGACGGATTTCTACATTCGTTGTATCTGTCCCCATAAATTCCGCTTCCAGCGTATAGTTGCAACCCTGTGTGATAGTTACCAGCTGACTGATCTGAAAAGTAAAGTTCTTTGGTGCTTCCACGCGAAGTGTATTCTGCGGTGGAGCAGGAAATGGCTCTATAAACTCAGGATAAAGCTGTACCATCACCTGCTCATCCGCGCTTTCTATCGTCCATTGCGTCAGACCTTCCTCCCAGTTTGTATCACGCAAGAGGTTTTCCGTCTCCGGAAGCCTCTGAAGAATATGTACTGTTATTGTAATGTTCTCTTCAATATCCTCTGATTTTCCTTCAATTTCATACACACCTGGCTGTAGATACCAACCATTACCCAGAGTCTCCATCTGCCAGCTTACCCTCTTCTTTTCGATTCTTCCATCATAAAAAAGAACGGATAGGACTTTTGGCAACTCCGGCGCTGTTCCTATTTCTACTGTTATCGGTACAGGTTCATAAACCTTCGCATATTCTCCATAACGCTTTTGTTGTCTTGTAAATTGAAATGATCTGATTCCTTCCATGACCTTCCCGCCTTCATCCAAAAGGCCCATGTTTTCCGACCAACCGCTCTGTCCAGGGCGGGGAAGGCACAAAGGCTCCCAATAATATACACCAAGCCCCCTATTCTCCGGCAGGGAAGCCACAATATTCATTACTAGATCCAGTACTTTCTTTTGTCCTTCCTTCGAGGCCGGTACACCGGCAATTCTCTCCTGAGCTTCATCAATAAACCCATTTTTACTTCTTCTCCACGCGTGAGCCGTTTCCACAATCATGATTGGCTTGTTATACTCCCTAGTAAGCCTTAGTAACGTTTCCCGCAAATCCGTAAAGTTCCCATGCCAAAAGGGATAATAGGATAATCCTATAAGATCAAAGTCCATCAGTCCGCTGGCAATCGCTTTCGTAAACCATTCACTGATATAAAAATACCGGCCGCCCTGATCCAGATGGAGCATTACTTTTAGTACATTAGAATCTGCAACCGCCCTTGCACCACGAATCCCTGAATTGACCAGCCGTACCATAGATGCATAGTCCGGTAGTTCTCCATCTGGAAATAAAAGGCCGCTCCTGATTTCATTTCCAATCTGAACCTGATCTGGCAACACCCCTTCTGCTTGCAGGGATAACAGTGTGTCTCTTGTATAAGTATAAACTACCTCTTCCAGTTCTTCAAAGCTTAAATTTGCCCAGGCCTTTGGCTTATTTTGTTTGGCTGGATCCGCCCAGTAATCGGAGTAATGAAAATCAAGCAGAAAGCTCATGCCATGGGCCTTGATTTTCTTAGCCATCTCTATCGTATGGGCAAGGCTGCAATACCCTTTGGATTCTGGTACATGTTCCGGATTATTCCATATGCGCAACCGGATTGCATTCACGCCATATTTACCAACTAGTGCAAATGGTTCTATGATTGTATCGTCAAAATCCTTTATCTGCATACCTTCTTTTAATAATTCCGGTAGAAAAGAGATGTCCATTCCCTTATAAAAATCCGTCTGTTGATTGCTCATTTCCGTTCTCCTCAAATTCCATTCGATGATTTTCTAAGTAATATCTCATAATCCATCTTCGTTTTTTGTACATATTCCTTTCCCATCAGGTAATTAATTAATTGCTTGCCAATCATATTTCCCACCTGTATGGCAGGAACATTCACCGCCGTAATTGCAGGAGAGAAACAGTTTAAATTGGAGCTGTTATATAGAGATGCAATCGCGATATCCTGAGGAATTCGATATCCATCCGCCTGCAGTCTGGAGGTTATTAGGGTACAGATGGTATCATCCCCGCAGACAATACATTCCACTTTTTTTGACATAATATCGCTGATAATGGCATCCAGATTATCCTTCTTTAACGTACCAATATAAAATGCCTGATTCTTCTCCATGATTCCATTTTTTAAAAGTGCCTTGCAAAAACCGTCGCGCCTGCTTCTGTTTACATTATACGTCAAATCCTCAACGATCAGTGCAAATTTGCTAAATCCCCTTCCAATCAGGAGTGAGGTCAGATGCTCTGTGGCTGCCTCATTATCAGTATCCACTTGAATTACATCATCATTTTCGCAGATGCCTGTGATTCCCGTGGGAAAATGAATATCAGTTAGATATTGCACCGCTTTATCATCCTCAAGGCTTCGAGTAAGAATAATGCCATCCACCTTTTCATTTTCAACAAGAGTTCGAATACCTGCGATATCATTCATCATTCCGATGATAATCAGTACATGATAGTCCAGAAGGGAAGCAACTTCACAAATTCCAAGCAGACAATCATGAAAATAGAGGCTTCCGCTTGAATATACATCAGCTGGAAGGACAACCCCGATATTGCGGCTTCTCGTTCCTCTTGTTTCTCCACTTGTTTTCAACATTCCCTGCTCTCTGGCTAAGGTTATGATTTGATCACGAGTTTTCTCTCCTATTCTGCCTTTGCCGGATAAAGCTCTTGATACTGTGCTCTTGGATACCCCTAATTTTATTGCTAGTTCATCCTGCGTCATATTTTAAGCCTCCTGGTACGGATTCATAAGTGGTGCACCTACTAAGGTGTACTTTGAAGGGCTGCTACATTTTGTAACAGCCCATACGTAGCTTATTGGTATTATTAGTTTTTGGCAACATATTCTGCTGCCTGTTTTTCCAGTTCAGCCTGGATATCACGTACACCGGCACTTTCCAGGGCTGCTTTTAGTTCAGCAATTGCCTTGTCAACATCATCCACCAATCCGTTCACCAACGGATCATAGTAATTACCTAGTGCAGCTTCCACAGCTGACACCTGTGTGGTAACCTTATTTGAGTCAAAGTTGAAGCCATCATAAGCATGCTCCGCCTTTATATTATTATTGAAACCTGCTAGCAAGGTGTCGTGAGTATCATCCAGTGCTGTTCTATTCTCGATACTCTCCGTTCTTGTTATATTGGCATTATTCCAGCCCCAGTTACAGTTGCTTGATACGCCATAACCACTTTCATCAATAATCTTATATTCTTTGTCGCCAACAGCCTCCCAATGCTTGCCTTTAATACCAAGCATAGCCAAATCAAAGACTTCCGGATTGGTATAGAATTCATTTAATACCATCATTGCTCTTTCTTTATTCTTGCTACTTGCATTAATGGCAACACCGTTATTTATGTAAGAATTGACCTTCTTAGGCTGTGAAGATACCGGATCGCAGATGGTTACATTCCAATCTGGCTTCTCTGCATTTGCCTGCTTTGCATAAAGTCTGCAACTGCCAAGGTTCCATATCATGCTTGCGGTCCTTCCAGTAAGCAGACCAGTTTGTCTTTCATCATAGGAATTTAATATGTCCGGAGACCAGCTGCCTGCATCTGCAAGCTCTTTCATCTCTTTGCAATACTTAGTAAAGCCATCCCAGTCCAGTAAATAGGTAAATTTCAAATCGGACGGATCTTGTGTATGATACAGATACAGCTCTCCTGCCTTAGGAACTCCTCCTGTGGTGGACAAACCCTGTGACTGGAAATATTGATACCATGGACCACCCTGGCTTGCGTAAATACCATCTGCTGCACAAGCCTTATAGAAGCTCATCAATTCCTCCCAGGTTGTTATATTTTTGAAACCGTACTTCTTCAACAAATCGCCACGAACCGCAATAACATCCTGCCCAAATTCATTCTGATAGTTGGGAACCATGTAGATCTGATCGTTAATCTTCGCTTGATTCCATGCTACTTCCGGAACTACCTTCCAGATATCCGGTGCATAGGTCTTAATAAACTCCTCAGACATCGGATAAAAACCACCTAGTGCTACTGTCTGCTCATAGTGACACCAGCTAGAGGCCGTGAAGATCAGATCAAAATTCTCCTGTGAGGAGAACAGTAAGGAATACTTGGTATCATGCTCTCCCCAGGACAGAAAATTCACACTGAGGGAACAATTCAGCTTTTGTTCTAGGATTTTATTGATCTTTCCATAAACCTCATCAAAATCCGGAGTCCTGTCACCGATCAGATACATCTTTAAGTCCACATGTTTCGAGGTGTCCACCACTCCTACAGCATCGTTGTTTCCAGCCGCACCATTATTTGTGGCGCTTCCCGAGCTAGTTTTCGTGTTGTCTTTGGTGTCTTTTGATGATCCGCAGCCGGCAAGCATGCTTATCAGCATGGTTACTCCGAGTAGTAATGCCAACATCTTTTTCATACTTTTTTTCATAAAAGCCTCCCTTTATATTTTTATTTTATTACTAACCTTTGACTGCACCTATGGTAATTCCCTGTACAAAATACTTCTGCACTAGGGGATATGCCAGAATAATGGGGCCGGTAACTACGATGGTCAATGCCATCTTTAAGGTCTGTGTCGGCAGGGACATAGCATTGATAATAGAACTACTGACCGCATTGTTTGCAATCAGCTTTTTATAAGCTTCAATATTATTCACCTGCTGGTATAAGAAATACTGCAGCGGATATTTACTACCCGACTTAATATAAAGCATTGCATTGTACCAGTCGTTCCAGTATGCCAGCGCAATAAACAATCCTACGGTAGCCAGTGCAGGTTTGATTAAGGGGATCACCACCTTAAATAGCGTGCGTACCTCTCCGCAGCCATCGATTTTTGCCGCATCGACCAACGACTCAGGAATTGCCATAATGTAACTCTTCATAATCAGAAGGTTATACACACTGAACAGGAGAGGAAGCAATAACGCCAGATAGCTGTCCTTTAAATTCAGGGTATTAGACATTAATATGTAGTAGGGCACCAAACCGCCACTAAACAGTGTTGTAAAGTAAAAGAAGAAGGAAAAGTAATTTCTCCACTCAAAGTCTTTTCTAGCCAGCACATAAGCTGTCATGGTCTGCAATATCAAGCCAGCTGCTGTGCCTGCGATTGTGAGACCAATGGTATTCACATAAGCACGCATTACAGTCATCGGTTCACGAAATACTGTCTTGTATGCCTCCAGACTAAAATCCTGCGGCAACAAGCTGAATCCGTTTTTTATGATTGCCGCTTCCGATGAGAAGGATCCCGATAAAATCATAAGAAACGGAACCAGGCAAAACAGTGCGATTAAGCCGCAGAATAAGTAACCGATAATGTTCAGTGCAATTACATCAGGACCTTTTTTTATTTTTCCCAAACGCTTAACAGATTTCAACTTCTTCCCCCCCTAAAATAATGTATAGTCCTTATCATACAAGCCAACCAACTTATTCACAGCAAGGATTGTGATAAAGCAGAGAACGGACTGATACAAACCGATGGCAGCTGACATGCCGAAATTATTACTGCTGATCAGCGCGCGGAAGGTTAAGGTATCGATAACATCCGTATAGTTATAGAGGAGCCCGTTATTACCCACCAGATTATAGAACATATCAAAGTTTCCTTTGAAGATGCCACCGACGGATAGTAAAAGTAGGATGGTTGCAGTCGGCATGATCATCGGGATGGTTACTTTAAAAATTCTCTGGAACACATTGGCACCGTCAATTGCCGCTGCCTCATAGATTGAGGTATCAATTCCCATAATCGCTGCCAGATACATAACCGAACCATAGCCAATGTTCTTCCAGACATTAAAGAATACTAGAATAAATGGCCAAACTTCCGGCTTTGTATAGAATGAAATCTTTTTTTCACCAAAGAAGGTAATCAATCGGTTCATGAAACCATAATCTGAACTAAATATGTTAAACGCCATAACGCCGACTATAACCCAGGAAATAAAATAAGGTAAGAACATGATAGACTGAGAGATCTTGCGGAAATGCTTATTTCGTACCTCTGTAAGAAATATCGCCACTGCAATCTGGGTTATCATATTAATCGCAATAAACACTAGGTTATATAAAACTGTATTTCTCGTTACTAGGCCTGCTTGCCCGGATTTAAAGAAAAACTTAAAATTTTCCAGACCGTTCCAGGGACTACCCCAAATTCCACCAGCATAGTTATATTTCTTAAATGCCAACACAATGCCTGTCATCGGATAGTAAGCAAATATCAGCGTATAGATAACCGCAGGTGAAAGCATCAAAAGAAAGATTCGATACTTATACAGTTTTTTGAAGAAACCTTTTAACCCACTATTCTTCATGTCTCCTCCTCGATCTTCGGGTTGCACAATAAGTTGCGCTTATTTGTAATTTATTACTATATTTTTATTATACTTTCATGCTAATTTAAATACAATTCACAATACATCTAATGTGAAGCAGGAATAACTGTGCAATTTTAATATTTATTTAGTGACTTTGCGCAATCATTTTATCATATATTGCGCATCATTCTTTTCACTATTTCCTCTCAAAAAGTTGTAGAGGAAATGGAAAAAACAAAAATGTTGCAGCAGAAGCCTTGGACGCTCTGCTGCAACATTTATTTTAATAACCCTCTTAACCTTTCATTACTCCGATAGTTCCGTGATAAATACCAAGAAGTATCCTGTTTTAGTTTCATACTTGAACTCATGCCTTATAAGTAGGTAGCTCTTACTCTTCTGCTTTTTGATAAATGTACCCTAAATTGTCTTTGCAATAAACTTTTCCCTTAGCTCCATTGATGATTGCCATACGGGGTGGTTTAT
>NZ_DAMADT010000014.1:44090-53796 GCF_031997925.1 Lachnoclostridium sp.
CCAAAATCCGCATCAAAGACAATCGGAACGTGGAGCTCCTCTAAAACTGACAAGATAGCCTCTTCATATGTGGTGTCTGTGTTGGTTTCAAAAAAGCAAGGACGACCGAAAACAAATCCCTTGGCATATTGAAACCATCCAGCTTCTCTTAAATTCCAAAGACCAGTAAATAATTCTTCCGAATCTCTACTAAAGCTTTCTAAATACCATACGATCCCATCCTCTTTATATTTTTCTATAAACTGAGTCGTTTTATCATACTTTGTTCCGACAAGGTTTAGTAAAACATCAAGACACCCACCAAGAAATCTTCCTTCTATTAAGATTTCATCTTCATCACGAGCATTTCTCCAGCAAACTTCTTTGTCAGAATCATATCCTTCATATCCTGTTACCTTTTTCTTAAATCCATCCATGTAGAAGTCAAAGCTCTCTTGTTGTATGCCCTCCCCTTGTAACAGTTTTAGATTATTCTCTAAGGAGTGATGCCATTCTTCCATGCCGAAATCAGAAAAATTACACCCATACACGGTAGCAATATCACAGCCAACGGTGACAGTATACAAAAGGCCCGTTGGATCAGAATATCCCTGCAACCATTTTGGATTCTTTACAAATTTATCATAATCAAGAAGTGGTAACATCTCTAGTAAATAATCTCCACCAGAGACCATTATGATTGCTTTCACCTCGTCATTTTCTAACAATTCTTCTAACTGCTCTTTACGCTCCATAGCAGAAGAACTACGGCTTTTAAAGCTAACTCTGGTATTTTTAGTCTCAAGAACTTTATAGCCGACCTTATCTAGCTGTACTTTAGCATGATCAAGTCTTACTGCATCCAATACATCTGGTTTTCCGTCAGAGCAAGCTGTAACTCCAATCGTATCACCTTTCTTTAATAATGATGGGTATATCATATCTTTCATCCTCCTAAAGCATACTATCTAATATTCTACCACGTATGAATTTGAGCCACAGGCAGAAATTTGTATGTGAAGTGTCTTTATTTCACACTACTTTAGTGTAAGCAATAATCTGATTTAATACAAGGAAAAACTTGTTGTATCATTAAGTAAACATTAAAATATAATGAAAATGCTTGATTATTCAAAAAAATCTGGTATGATAGGTCTATAACAAATGGTTTCCATTTGTATCAAAATAAAATTTAATCCAATATCCAGTATAAGTGGGGGAGTAATTCACGTAAACTTTTGCTTACGCGGCAATTTCCAACATCATGGCTTCGTGCCTGGTTTGCCTTAGAGAATGAGACTCATGTATAACTTTTATTTTAAGTTATGCATGAGTTTTTTTGTTGCATAGTTGGTAAACACTATCAAATAGAAAGTAAGCTAAACTTCATTGTGGGCAAAACTTTATTATCAAAAACTTCACTTTGGATAAGTATGGTGTGACTATATTCATTGAAAATTTTCACCAAGATTAAATTTGAAAGATAATACATACGATGTTATCTAATTGCTATGTAGAAATCTACACTAATAAGAAAGGGAGATTTGAATGAACTATTACTTAAAATCTACTGATGATGTACTAAAAGAGATCAGGAGTCAATCGACAGGTCTTACATCGAAGGAAAGCGAAGAGCGTCTTTTAAAAAATGGTAAGAACAAGTTAAAAGAAGCGGAGAAAGAATCACTTATTGCTAGATTCTTTTCACAAATGAAAGATCCTATGACAATTATCCTGTTGTGTGCTGCTACTGTATCCGGTATCACTGCTGCCTATGCACACGAATCTTTCGCTGATGTATTAATTATTCTTGCGGTAGTAATCATTAATGCAATCCTAGGGGTAACACAAGAAAGTAAGGCTGAAAAAGCAATTGAAGCTCTTCAAGAAATGGCAGCTGCTACAAGTAAAGTTCTACGAGATGGTGTAATACAAAGCATTAAAAGTGAAGATCTAGTTGTCGGTGATGTCATTCTACTTGAAGCAGGAGATGCAATTCCTGCAGATGCAAGATTATTAGAAAGTGCCAGCCTTAAGGTGGAAGAAGCTGCCCTTACCGGCGAAAGTGTTCCAGTTAATAAAAAAATTGATAAATTAACCCTTGGAACAGAAAAAGATATTCCTCTCGGCGATAGAAAAAATATGGTCTATATGGGTAGTGTTGTCGTATATGGCCGTGGTACTGCTGTTGTCACTGCAATCGGTATGGATACTGAAATGGGTAAGATTGCAGATGCACTTGCTAATGCAAAAGAAGGACGTACACCATTACAAATTAAATTAGCACAATTAAGTAAAATCTTAACCGTACTTGTTGTTGGAATTTGTATATTCATTTTCGGATTCAGTTTATTAACTGCTGAAACCATTAATGGTGAGGTTGCCTTAAATACCTTTATGGTTGCCGTAAGTTTGGCTGTCGCTGCTATTCCTGAAGGCCTTGCTACTGTAGTTACTATTGTACTTAGTATTGGTGTTACCAATATGAGTAAGAAAAATGCAGTGATTCGTAAGCTAACCGCAGTAGAAACACTTGGTTGTGCACAGATTATCTGTAGTGATAAAACCGGTACTCTTACTCAAAATAAGATGACTGTAGTTGAGCACTTTGGAGAAAAAGAAGACTTATTAGCTACAGCAATGGCACTTTGTTCTGACGCTCAGCTAGATGAAACAAATAATGCAGTTGGTGAACCAACCGAATGTGCACTTGTAAATTATGCGACAAAATTATCTCTCAATAAAAATAAATTAAAAGAACAACAACCTCGTGTTGTAGAAGCTCCATTTGATTCAGTTCGTAAGATGATGAGTACCGTTCATAAGACAGCTGATGGAATTGTTCAATACACCAAAGGTGCTCCAGATGAAGTTTTAAAATGTTGTACTCATGCATTATATCAGGGTAAGGTCGTTCCATTAACAGATTTTATCCGTAACGAGATTCTTTCAAAGAATAAAGAAATGGCAGATAAAGCACTTCGTGTTTTAGCTGCTGCATACAGAAATTATGAGAGTGTTCCAACCGATATTAACCCTGAGAGCTTAGAAAAAGAGTTAGTTTTCGTTGGTCTTACTGGTATGATTGACCCTATCCGTCCAGAGGTAGTTGGTGCAATTACAGAATGCAAAAAAGCTGGTATTCGTCCTATTATGATTACTGGTGACCACCGCGATACTGCTGTTGCTATTGCAACACAGCTTGGAATTATCAAAGATGCAAAAGAAGCTATCACTGGTGCAGAATTAAATGAAATCTCTGATGAGGCATTTAAAAATGAAATCGAACGTTATTCTGTATACGCTCGTGTACAGCCAGAACATAAAGTTCGTATCGTAAATGCTTGGCGAGCAAAGGGCAAGATTACTGCAATGACCGGTGACGGTGTTAACGATGCTCCAAGTATCAAATCTGCTGATATTGGTATTGGTATGGGTATTACAGGTACTGACGTTACAAAGAATGTTGCTGATATGGTACTCGCAGATGACAACTTCGCTACAATTGTAAGTGCAGTTGGAGAAGGTCGCCGTATTTATGATAACATCCGTAAAGCTATTCAGTTCTTACTTTCCAGTAACTTAAGTGAAGTGTTAAGTATTTTTGTTGCTACAATTCTCAGTTTTACAATACTAAAACCAGTTCACCTTTTATGGATTAACTTGATTACAGACTGTTTCCCAGCGTTGGCTCTTGGTTTAGAAAAGTCTGAAAAGGATATAATGGAACGTAAGCCAAGAAGTCCGAAGGATGGTATTTTTTCCGGAGGTCTCGGCGTCGACGTATTATACCAGGGTGTTCTGGTTACGGTTATCACATTAGCGGCTTATTTTATCGGTCATTACATGGAAGCTGGTGTTTGGGAAATTGCAAACAGTGCAGATGGTATGACAATGGCGTTCTTAACGATGTCCATGGCTGAGATTTTCCACTCCTTTAACCTACGTAGCCAGAGAAAGAGTATTCTTCATATGAAACACCACAATATTTTCTTAATTGGTGGTATGGCATTAAGTCTTATTCTTACTACTGCAGTAATTTATATACCAGGTGTTAATACTGCCTTTGGCTTTGAGCATATTTCAATTCCTGAATACCTCGTAGCTTTAGGACTTGCATTCTTAATTATTCCAGTTGTTGAAGTGGTGAAATTCTTCCAGCGTAAATTTGGTAAGAACTAATCCTTACTATACTTGAGGAATTAAGAAACGGGATTATTCTTTAGATGAAATGGTATTATTCTTAAATATGAAACGGTATCTTTCTTAGTTAAAAAAACAGTATACTTTCAAATTTAGGCAAAAATAGGAGCAGACTCACTAAGTACTTAGTGTGGATGTTCCTATTTATTAAAGGTTCTAAATCCATTTATAAGTTATGCTCTTTGTATGGAATACTTAGGATTTTATACTCATTTTATACTTTATTAGTTGACATTTCCTCCTATTTATACTAAATTAGTATTAATATATACCAATTTTTACAAACATAAGAAAATATTAGGAGATTATACGAATGGGAAAAATGAAACGAATTATTTTAAACAGTTTATTACTAGTTACTCTAATGTTCTCCATCACTTCAATTAGTTATGTAGCCCCTACTAAGGTATTCGCTGCTACATCTACAACATCTAAACCGAAACTCACCTCTACCAAGAAAACGTTATATAAGGGTTATAAATCCTATTCCCTAAGTTTTAATAATCTTAGTAAAGCCGCAAAAGTTTCCTATAAGTCAAGCAATTCTAAAATTGCAAAAGTAGATTCTACTGGAAAAGTGACACCATTAGCAAAAGGTACTGCAACTATAACAGCTACCGTCAAGCAGAACAATGAAACTTATTCACTTAAGGCTTATATCACGGTTAAAGATCCATATATTAAATTAACAGCTACAACCAAAGAGTTAAAAATAAATGAAACTTTTACATTTAAAGCAAATACATATGGTATCAGTGATAAAATTACCTGGAGTGTATCCGACGAAAAACTTGCCTCTATTGATAGTTCAACTGGTAAGGTAAAAGCAAAGGCTGGTGGAGAGGTTACTGTTACAGCTAAAGCAGGCAAATATAAAAAGACTTATAAATTAACAATAGGTAAGTTAACCGCTGAAGGAATATATAAAAAATGTAGCCCTTCTACTGTAGAAATCATAGCAAAATATGATAATGAATATCTTAATTCACAAGGTTCCGGATTTTTCATTGATAAAGGTGTAGTAGTAACAAATTATCATGTTATAGAAGGTAGTACCAACATAGTAATTACTACTAGTAACAATAAAAAATACAAAGTGAATAAGATTTTAGGTTACGATAAAGAGCTCGATATTGCAATACTAAGTATCCCTACTAATAACACAAGTTTGGTTATCAATAAAAAAGGTGCTAAAGTAGGCGAAGTTATCTATGCACTGGGAAGTCCATTTGGACTAACTGGAACACTAACAGAAGGTATCGTATCATCTGCTTCACGTATTTTAGACGGTGCTAATTTTATGCAAATATCTGCCTCCATATCTCAAGGTAATAGCGGTGGTCCTTTAATTAATGCTTATGGAGAAGTTATTGGTATAAATACTTTAACTTACTATGATGGCCAAAATATAAATTTTTCTTTGAATATTGCGCAGTTAGATAAAGTTGATACTTCTAAACCTCTTACGATGACAGAATATGCTGAAAAATATAAGTCTGAGTTGATAGAGGAATTATATGAAGAACAAATAATTGTCGAAGATGATGCATTAAGTACAAGCATGGAAACATGCCAAACAATTCCAATTGGTTTCTGCGCAATTGGTAGTACAGAAACTCCAGATAACTTGATAGATTACTATAAAATTACATTAGAAACCCCTGGAATATTACACTTAGCACTTAGCTCCTCCTCATTATTTTTAAAAGGTGATATTATGAGTCTCTCATTTACTTTATTAAATAAAGATGGTACAATTGCATATCAATCTACTTTATATAAAGATGATGATGAAGATATGGATGAGTATGCGATGTGGATAATCGATACAGAACTACCTGCAGGTGATTATTATCTAGAAGTCAAATTGGATTCAAATTATAAGGATGGAACTAATTCATACTTTGTTTTTTATTCTGAAGATTAGTAATTAATAGCCGTTACATAACTTAAGTGAGACCTTAGGTTGTGTAGCGGCTTTTTGCTAAATTACATTAGTTAAAACTAAAGTCATGATCTATAAATTATTAATTCTTCTTAATGCCTCTAGCGTATTTTCGTACGTACCAAATGCAGTCAGCCGGAAATATCCTTCTCCACTTGGTCCAAATCCTGAACCAGGCGTACCAACAACAGATGCATTCTGAAGAAGATAATCAAAGAAATCCCAAGAAGTCATGCCATTTGGTGTTTGCAACCAGATATAAGGTGCATTGACACCACCAAATACCTGATATCCTGCTTCTAGTAATCCATCACGAATTAATCGTGCATTGTTCCTATAATAATCAATCTGTTCTCTCGTTTCTGCCATTCCTTCTGGGGAATAAACCGAAGCACCAGCTGCCTGAATAATATATGGTGCACCATTAAACTTTGTACCATGGCGTCTTGCCCATAGACTATTTAAAGAAACACCGCCGCTGGTTAGTTCCTTTGGTATTACTGTAAAACCAAGTCTAGTACCTGTAAATCCAGCATTTTTACTAAAGCTACGAAGTTCAATTGCACATTTTTTAGCCCCATCACATTCATAAATGGTATGAGGACAATCTTCTTCGCTAATGTATGCCTCGTAAGCAGCATCGTATATAATAACTGCCCCTTTTTCAATTGCATAATCTACCCACTTCTGAAGTTCCTTCTTTGTGATTGCAGATCCTGTAGGATTGTTAGGGAAACATAGATAGATGATATCTGGAGTATCCTTAGGTAGCATTGGTACAAAATTATGTTCTTTGGTGCAAGGCATATAGATGACATTACTCCACTTACCAGTAGTAGTATTAAATTCACCAGTTCTACCAGCCATTACATTCGTATCCACATAAACAGGATATACTGGATCACAAACTGCTATCTTATTATTTTCTGCAAATATATCTCCAATGTTGCCAGAATCACTTTTCGCACCATCACTAATGAAGATTTCATCAATCGCAATTTGAACTCCTCTCGCTTCGTAATCATGTTTTGAGATTGCACTTCGTAAAAATTCATATCCAAGGTCTGGGGAGTAGCCTTTGAAAGTCTCCTTTGCTGCCATTTCCTCTGTAGCTTTATGAAGCGCACTTATGATGCTTGGAGCAAGAGGTAGTGTCACATCACCAATACCTAAACTAATTACGTTCTTATCTGGGTTTTCTTCCTTATAGGTTCGTACTTTCTTTCCAATTGTTGAAAATAAGTAACTACCTTGTAATTTTAAATAGTTTTCATTAATTTTAAACATTGTACCCTCCATTCCAGCGCATGTTTTTATTTCACATTTATATTTGTACCGTGGATTACAAGGCACAAATTAATGAAAAATTACTTTCTATATCTCTATCCCACCCTCAAAAACCGTAACAGCTGGCCCCTTCATAAATAGTCGATTCTTCTCTCTGTCATAACGAATGACAACGTCACCACCTAACATATGAACTGTCACTTCATCCTCCGTTAAGCCATTTAAGATAGCTGCATACACAGAACATGTTGCACCGGTTCCACAAGCATGAGTTTCTGCAGAGCCACGCTCCCAAACACGCATATTGACAGTTTTACGATCAAGGATTTGTACAAACTCCGTATTAATCTTTTCTGGAAAGAATGGATGCTCTTCAAACAATGGACCATAGTTTTCGATTGGGAAAGAGTTGGTGTCCTCAATAAAGGTAACAGCATGAGGGTTTCCTACCGAAACACCTGTGATGAAAAATTCGCGATCTGCAATTGTGATTGGCATATTGATTACCTGTTCCTGCTCAACTGCAATCGGAATTAATGTAGACTCTAAAACTGGTTCACCCATATCAACCGTTACTTCTGTTACTTTCCCGCCGTCAACGATTAATTCTAAATATTTCACCCCACCTAATGTTTCTATCGCTAGGCTTGTTTTCCTTGTCATACCATGGTCATAAACATACTTACCAACACAGCGAATTCCGTTTCCGCACATTTTCCCTTGTGATCCATCTGCATTGTACATATGCATTGTAAAATCTGCGATTTCAGATGGTTTGATTAAGATTAATCCATCAGAACCAATCCCAAAACGTCGATCACTCACTTTTTTTGCCACTTCATTTGGATTGTTTACGGTTTCCCCAAAACAATTTACGTAAACATAATCATTTCCGCAACCTTGCATCTTTGTAAAATTCATATTAATTACCATGCCTTTCTGCAAATTTTGGGCCACTGGCATAAATTTGCGTGTACACTAATCCCAAGTGCATGCTTTAACACTCATACCGATCAAGATATTACTATTCACTGTGTACTTACAGTATGGGCTTCCTTTACTCATACTTGATACCTAAGAAGTTTTGAGATTCATACAGCTACCATTTCTCTTTCTAATAACAAATATGATTTATTATAAACAGATATACGCTTAAATTCAATATTTCAGCCGCTTTCATAGGATAGAAATTTCGAATACTTATGATGTATAAAATGAATACAGTTACATCATAGTCAAAATCATTTCAGCTGTTTCTACCATATCCGTACCACTATCCATACTGGTCTTTTGGATGTATCGGTGCGCCTCCTCTTCCGTCATCTTATTGCGTTCCATTAATAGCTCTTTGGCTCTAGTGATAGTTTCTAGCTGAACTGTGGTACGATCTTTTGGTTTATTCTTATCCCTTTTCTTTCGGCGCATATATTTGTATGTCATCAACTGAAGGGTATTCAGAAGATCTTGTATCTTAATAGGCATACTAAGGCTTAGAATATTACCATCTGCACAATCTAGTAGTTTTTGAGGGGAAGCTAATAATAGCATCTCAAATCCACGAGGTAGGTAACCATTTAGCTCCAGGTATATCATATCTGGCAGACGAAATCCGCAGATAACGATTCCTTCATCAAGTTCATTTGCTACCATGATTGCCTGTGCACCGGTAGTACAGGTCGCATTCACTTCGAATCCGCCACTCACTAAGATATTTCTTATGTTATTCGCGTCCTCAATCTTTGGGAATGCTATGATTATACTCAGCAAATTTGACCACCTCCGTTACAATTTTTTCTCCTAAATACGGTTAAGGTATTGGTCAATCTCCCATTCAGAAACCTGCGTACGATACTGGGACCATTCTACTCTCTTCGCTCTTATATAAGTGTGGAAAGCATGACTTCCCAGTACTTCTCTCATAAACTCACTCTTTTCTAACTCATCTAAAGCTTCACCTAAACTGCTAGGAAGATTGCGAATTCCCATAGCAAGTCTCTCTTGGTCGCTCATGGAAAAGATATTCTTATCGACTCCTACCGGAGGAATCATCTTACTCTTAATACCATCTAGCCCCGCTGCCAAACATACTGCTAGTGCAAAATATGGGTTGGTGGCTGAGTCAGGGCTGCGTAATTCCACTCTAGTTCTTTCTTCCCTTCCGTCTGGAATTCTGATAAGTGGGCTACGATTGACAAGAGACCATGCAATATAAACAGGTGCCTCATAACCAGGCACTAACCTCTTATAGGAGTTAACCAAAGGATTTGTAATCGCAGTCATACTTGGAGCATG
>NZ_DAMADT010000014.1:53806-90310 GCF_031997925.1 Lachnoclostridium sp.
TTAACCCTGCAATAAACTGATATGCAACTTCACTTAACCCTAATTTATCGCTAGGATCATAAAAACAGTTTTTCCCGTCCTTTTCAAGAGACATGTTAATATGCATTCCAGAACCATCAACACCAGACTTTGGTTTTGGCATAAAGGTAGCATGCATACCGTGACGTCTTGCTACCGTGCGGACAGCCATCTTTAAGGTCATAATATTATCTGCGGTGATTAGACCATCTTCATAATGAAAATCAATTTCATGCTGTGCTGGTGCAACTTCATGGTGGGAGGCTTCAATTTCAAACCCCATCTCTTCTAATGTAAGCACCATCTCTCGTCTAGCATTTTCACCGGCATCCATAGGTCCTACGTCAAAGTAACCGCCTTTTTCCCTTGTTTTTGTGGTTGGTAACCCATCTTCTCCTATATCAAAAAGAAAAAATTCGCATTCCGGACCAACATGGAATGTGTAACCAAGATCTTTCGCTTCCTGTAATACACGTTTTAATATGTATCTAGGATCTCCTTCAAATGGTGTTCCATCGGTACGATATACATCACAGATAAATCTTGCAACCTTACCTTGCTGCGGTCTCCAAGGAAAGATTTCAAAGGTATTTAAATCAGGATGCAAATACATGTCAGATTCTTCGATTCGTACAAAGCCTTCAATGGCAGAGCCATCAAACATATATTTATTATTTAATACTTTTTCCAACTGGCTCGTTGTTACTGCTACATTTTTGAAATTACCAAACATGTCGGTAAACTGAAGGCGGATAAATTCCACATCCTCTTCTTCAACTAATCTTAAAATGTCCTTTTTTGTATATTGCTTCATAAGTTACCTCCTAACAATATTTTGTTTATTTCATCCCATAGGGTGAGTAATCATCCCTCGGAAAGTTTCCATTTATATAACAAGAGAAACTTTAATTTGCTAGCCTTTCCTGGTGTAGTCCAGCTTCGTTGGACACACCTGTATAAAAAAAGACAAAGACATCTATCCCAAGACGCCTTTGCCTAAAATTCATTATTAACTACGGACAAAAATTTGTCAATGGAAATCGAGTGAGATTTTATAATATGCTTTTTCTGCGATTCTCTATCATCTGAAGCAACATTTTCTTCGAATGATTCACTACCAAATCTTCTGGGAACATCGCTTCTTTTATGATGTCTTTTACATATACATGATTTCCTATATCGTATGCTGTATGTGCATCACTGCTCATAATAACTGGTACTTCATATTGTTTACAATACTTAAGCATTGTAAGGTCATTTTCTCTTGAGTTTGGTCGAAAGCTTCCAGGAGCCACAGAGGAGTTATTTAACTCTAGTAATACCCCGTATTCTTTTGCCTTTTTTACAATGGTCTCATAATCAAGCTCGTATCTTCCATCGTCAGGATGACCAATAACATTAATATAAGGGTTTTCCATTGCACCAACGATTGCATTTGTATTTTCCCTCTTCGTCGCTTTTTTGTAACATGGTGGATGGATACTTGCGATACAAATATCTAGTTTTTTTAACACTTGGTCTGATAAGTCCAGTGTTCCCTCATGGTCTAAAATATTTACCTCACTTCCAAGAAGAAGTTGTACACCAAACATTTCTCTTGGAACCACGTGAAGATTTTGAAAGTAGAATTCATGGCAAGTACCTGGCATAGTTGGAGCATGTTCGGTTATTCCAAGTAATTCGATCCCTTTCTCTGATGCTTCCAACGCCATTTCCTTGATTGTATTGTATGCATGACCGCTTGCCAAGGTATGGGTGTGAACGTCTAAGATGTCATTCATGATAGTCCTCCAAAGTCATTGTATCCTAATCGTCAGCAATTTTTATTGCAGACAGTAGTTTTCTTTTATCCGTTTCATTCTCTCATATTCTATCTGGGTTGTAAAGTGGAGAGAATGAAAGAGGCATTGCAATTTAATAAAATTTGTTCTATAACTGGTAAAGTACCAATATTTTAGTCCGACGTAGAAATTACTACTATCGAAAAAGAAAGGATACACATATGAGATGGATACAATCACAGATACAATCTAGTGCATTAAAGATGCCTATTGGCTTCGATGTCTTACTTCCTGAATCGAATGTTCCAATGGATTCACTCTATTTACTACATGATACAAACATGGATCATAGCCAATGGCTTCGGCTTGGAATTGAATCATTTTTTGAGCATAGTAACTGTGCGTTAATCATGCCACAAGGAAATAATAGTTTATTTCTAAATACCAAGAATAACTATAACTTTTTTGACTTTTTAACGAACGAATTGCCTTCTCTATGCACCACTTGGTTTCCATTAAAAAATGAGCAAACCTCTAGGTATATAAGCGGTATTGGAACCGGTGGTTATACCGCTATCTTAGCAGCATTCGCCATTCCATCCTTTTTTCATAAGGCAGTTGCTATAGAAGGTCAGTTTGATCTAGATTCCTTCTATGTAAGTGAAAACGGAAATGATATTTCCAAATGGCTAGGTGATCAAGAAACCTTTAAAAACAGTACAATAAACCTCTGGAATCCAACTACAATTTCCATAGATCACTTAGATACAGATATAACTCTGATTACAAATGAGCTGAGTAATGTGTATAAACAAAATTTAAAACTTAGTAACTATCTTTCTAAGTCTCACCCAAACAAGATTCACTTTGAGTCCCTTCAAAGCAAACAGTTTATGTTTCATGCAATGAGCAAACTATCGGAAATTGCTACCGATACATTAGAGGAGGTGGCTCCATGGCAGTGATGCAATTACACTTACCAAGTAAAGTATTAGGAATGACAGTGGAAGTATTCGCGATTGTGCCAGAACAATTTTATGATGTTAATAATAACTTACCAAGAATTCTATGGCTCTACCATGGCAGCAGTGGTGATCAGATGGCATGGGCACTGGAAACGAACTTAGTGGAACTAGCAAAGAAAGAGCATCTTGCAGTTTTTTGTCCTCATGTTTATAATTCCTGCTTTATTGATATGGCAGAAGGAGAGCGTTATGGAACATTTGTCGGAAAGGAACTCCCGGAAATTATTCACTCCATATTTCCATTACTTCCAACTGACCGTACGATGAATATAGTCTCAGGTTTTTCGAATGGCGGATATGGATGTTTCCAAGCTGGATTAACCTATCCAGAAACTTTTGGATACATTGCTGCCTTCGGTGCTGGTGATAAGGCAGATGCGGACTTTTCCTACCGTCCATTACAAAAAAAGATATTATTTGGTGACGGAGACCTCCAAAAAACAAAGTATAGTATTAAATACCTGGCACAAAGCTTGATTGAAAACAAGCAAGTCTTACCTAAAATTTTTCACTCCTGTGGGGAATCTGATCCATGGAGATGTGATAATGAGAAGATGCGAGACTTATTAATGTCTTACGTTAACAATCCTTTTGATTATCAATTCCATCTGTTTGAAAATATGGGGCATAGCTATGCTTGCGCAGAACTTGGGCTTACTATGTTTTTTGAAGAATATTTGCAGAAGCAGGAAAAGTAATATAAGAATTAAAAAACTACAAGGTTACACTGAAAGTAAAGTGTAACCTTGCTAGATTTTAGAGTTATCATTTTAGAAAAATTATTAAATCCTTAAGCAGATACTAGATAGGATTTCGGATAAGATCTCTACAATCAAGTAACCATGTGGATTCTTCAAGAAAATCCATCCTTAGTAGCTTGTATCTAGAATCAACAAGCACTAAAAAATTAATTATTGAACTTTGACTCCATTATAGTAAACCTTTAACACTTCATTGGATATCGTACCAAAATCCGTCCAATCCTTCTTAGCAAATCGTAAATCAACTACCAGCTTTCCGGTTCCTTCTGACAGCATCGTACTCTTACTGATACTAATCACAAGTTTTTGATCCGTCAACTGCCCAGAAACATAACCATTTAACGGTGTATACCATGGTTCAACAGTTAATTGCAACGCTGCGTTATCTACCCAAACATTATGCTCTTGATTGATGATTCCATCGGCCGTAAACTCAATGGATACCTTTGATAAATCAATCGTACCACCAAGTGCATTTATGGTGTATTGCTGGCTTATCGTGTTCCCATTGTTTTTCGTAGTTACTGCTACCACCGGTTTTGCTCCCTCCACTGGTACTGTAGTAGGGGTTGGTGTTGGAGTTATTGTTGGTTTTGGCGTTACGGTTGGTGTTACTGTAGGAGTTATCGTCGGTTTTGGCGTTACGGTTGGTGTTATTGTAGGAGTTATCGTTGGCTTTGGCGTTACGGTTGGTGTTATCGATGGCGTCACAGTTGGAGTAATCCCATTAATGATAGAATAATATGCTGGCTTTGCTTGATAATTTCCATCAAATAATAATGGATATCCACCTAACCAACTAGTCTTATCCGTAACACCCCAGAAGATAACTCCAGTAATATTCATACCCTCTTTCTTTAAACTAATGACCTTATTTATCAGAAGTTTATATCTGTCTGCCTGAGCAGCTAATGCAGATGTACTATTGTCTGGCTGCTTTATATCTAACTCGGTTAGTTGTAATTCTAATCCTAAGGTATTATATTTACGAACAGCGGTCTCAAACATACTAATACTTGGATAATCCATAACCCAATGAGACTGCATTCCCATACCATCTACTAAGCCCTTATCCTTTAATCCTTTCAGGATATTAAAGATGAAGGTACTCTTTCTATCCTCATATTCGTTATAATCATTATAAAACAGTTTACAACCAGTTGGAGCATATTTTCTAGCATATTCAAATGCTTTTTGTATATATTCCTCACCTATGGTTTGCATCCATGGAGAATTACCAGATGTTACGTTATTTGATCCTGGATTTCTCATACCTGTAGAAGTATTTGGATCTACCGCTTCATTCACCACATCCCAAGCATAAAACTTAACTGTTGGATAGGTTGATGAGATCAGTTGCATCACATTTTTGATGTAATTTTCTAGTCTTTGAAGCATCACTTCTTTGGAAACCCAAGCAGCATTTGAATCCGTAGAATAATTTACCTTAAAGAACCAATCTGGTGTTTGGCTATGCCATACTAAGGTATGTCCACGAACTGGAATATTATTATCTCTTGCATATTCAAGTAAGGTCTTTGCAGCTCTAAGATTTACCTGAGGATTCACCTGATTACCACCATTTGCTTCCATATAGGCTATGGTTGCAGCGTAATCTAATACGGTGTCAGGCTTTAACTCATTACCAGGAGTTAACCTATTATAATGTTTCGTTACCAATTCTTTTGCTGGAGTTGGTGCAATTTCACTTGAAGTTGCCGCTCCACCAACAAAAAAGTAACTTGAAAATACATCCTTTAAACTAGGAATATCTTTTTGAATTTGTGGTAGAGTTGCTGGCGTTGCAGTGAAATCATCAATGTAAAATTCTAAGAAATCTTGATTTGTTGGTGAACTCGTATATGCTGTTTCAACATAGATCTTCGCATTCGTAGCATCGGTTGGAACTGTATACTCACCTTGAATTAAAGTCCATTGATCTTTATTTACTGTCGAAGTCTTAATTGTTTTGTACTGATCATTTACCCCATCATTGTACTGAAACTGCAAACTAAACTTTTGTGTGCTGGAATAAGAGCTCCCTTTGTATTTTAAATAAATTCCAAATACATAGGTTTCACCTAACGTAAGTTCCTTTGTCACATCACAGGTAGCACCATGCCATGTCTTTGTGCGATTACTGACTTTTAAGCTATGTAATCCTGAATATGCCTCTTCTGTACTTTGTGTTACGACCTCTTCCTTGTCACCTCTTGGTCCCCATCCATAGGTGCTTGCTTCAAAGTCGTGATAAATTAGGTTACCATATACTACTGCTTCTTTCGTAGTTTCCGCCTCAACCTTTTGTATGTTATTAACGTTCATTGGAATGACAATGGCAACAGCCATTGCGAGTGCAACTAGTTTCTTGAAAAACATAAACACACCTCCTGATTGTTAATGAACAGTGACTTAATACCCCTTATTAAGCCTTAGCTTGTCCTTTTGGTAACACCATTATTTTACTACAAGTTGAAAGATTTTTAAAGTATTATTTACAATTTATTACTATTTTTAATGATATAGCTAAAGATGTCAAACTGTAGTATATAAAAAACAATAAAGAGTAACAATTTAATCTATTTTTATCGAGTAATCCTGCTTTGCTATTTACTTGATCCAAAATGCAATAGAATGTAGCTATCCATGAATTGTAACACAAAAAGCCAAAGAGCGAGGTACTAGCATACCTCGTTCTTTGGCTTTCTATAAAATATCATAAAATTTATCTATATATTTTCACATTATCAATCCAAAATGTTGCAAGAGAAGCCTTTTCACCTTGAATAATGAAGGAATCAATGGTATTTGCAGTAATTGCTGGATCTGTATTAGGTACCACTGGCTTTTTGTTCAAAGCGTCAGTTACCAGTTCAACCCCATTAATAAAGATGGATGTAGTCCCCTCTTCTCCTGGAGTCATCACTAATTTTATCGTATACCAAGTATTCAATTCATACGATATTTCTGGAATATCAATATACTTACCGCTGTTATCCTCCTGCTCATAACAGAATTTTCTCCCCGTTACTACAGCTACACCATCCACTACCTCTACATTTGCTTTTGTCTTAAGTCGGAACATTTCACGAGCTTTTGATGATGGGCTACCAATATCTGTAGATCCGATTCCAATGGAAACTACGGATGCTTTTTCTGTACCTTCGACATAAATTCTATCATCTTCCATAAGCAAATCAAACTCAATTGTTGTTGTACCTGTTGCTTTGTCGAAGATTAATAACGCTTTCGGCTGGAGAGAATCAGAATCATCTGTAAACTTTAGTGCTTTATTATTTTCTCTATCGTCTACTATTCCAATCGCAGCACCACTTGCTGAGGTTATTTTCCATGAAGGACGAATGGATGGATTTGTCTCACTAGAGGCAACTGGTAGTTCTCCTAGTGTGATATTATTAAAGTCTTCACCATAGATTAAAGTCTGACTTGGTTCTTCCGGATTCTCTCCTGTTTCACCGTCTGCATAATCACCAGTCCAGATTTTCATATCATCAATAAAGTATTCTGTTAAATCCGTCGTCCCTGTTTGGAAAATAAACTTATCAATAGTTGCAAATTTATTCTTATTTACTGCCTTATCGATTACTTTTACTCCATCAATATAGATATCTGTTGTATTCGCACGTTCACTGCTATTATCAGGTGTAGTAACCATAGTAACGGTATACCATTCATTTCGCTCATAGTTTTTACCAGTATCTAAGAAATTTGTACCTTCCGGATTGCTATATACAAATCTAGCATTTGTTACGGTGTTGTTTGATACAGAACCACTTGTCTTAAATCGAAATGCTTCATTTACCTGCGATGTAATCAATCCAGTACCAAACCCAATCGTAACAGCAGAAAATTTGTCTGTACCCTCTTTTAAATCTCTTGTTACTTTAATCTTAAACTGCATAGAAACTGTTGATGCCTGTGGTTCAAATCCAAAAAATGCCTTAGGCTGACCTGCACCATTATCATCAAACATACGTAATGCACCGTCTACTACTTTATTTTCAGTAAACTGATTATTGGAAGTTGCAGTCTCCCACTTTGATAAATCTAACGCCGTACTAAATGTATCACTAAATATAATTGTTCCCGGTGAGACATTGTTTACAACAGCAACATTACAATCCACATAAGCTTTTGGATTATCTAAGCTTTTAACACGTACCACAGCAGCACCAGCTTTTAACGCTGTTACTACACCTGTTTGTGATACCGTAATACAATCAAAACCGCTAATTACTTCAAAGCTCACCCCTTGTTCTGTTGCATTCGCTGGAGTAATTTGTGGAATAAGATCCTTAGCCTGACCTATAAAAAGTGTGATGTTATCTTCTGCTAGAGTTAATGACTCTACACGTACAATCGTATTATTATCTACCACGGTGATGATACATTCATCATAAATCTCTGGATAGGATGCACTAGCAACTCGTATGGTTGCTGTTCCTGCTTTCACTGCTGTGATGAGTCCGTCTTTACTTACAGAGACATATTCACTACCGTTAGTAATAGAATAAGTCAAACCTTCCCGTGCACCGTCTGGAGCTATTGTAGCAATCAGTCTAATTGAGTCACCAGTCGCCATAATAGATGGTGTAATACCAAGTGTGACAGATTCTGGTGCTGCTGCATTTTCAGACTCCGGTGCTTTAACGCCAGAATAAATTTTTATATCATCAATAGAAAAACTTATTAAGTCCTTTGTTCCGGAATAGAAGTTAACTTGGTTTATATAGGCACTGTTAAAATTATTTGATAACTGACTACCAACTTTTAGACCATCAATATAGACATCCGACATATTTCCTTTTGCCGTTCCATTATCAGGTGTTGTTATAATGGTTACTTCTTTCCATTCACCAAGTTCAAACTTTGTTGCATCCGTATTCATGGTTGCTTGTTGATAACCATGAGACAATAACCACATATGATTCATTAGTGTACCAGCATTATAAGTAGAACCATTTCTAAGACGGAACATTTCGTTACCAGTCGTTAACCAGGTATCACTTCCACCTACACACAGATATAGATAGGATGGTGTATTCTTGGTATCCTTAATTTCTGTTTCGTCTACGCGAACTTTAAAACTTACCGTTACACTATTTAGTTCTTCTGGAAAATAAATACCGGCTTTGGCACTACCAGATTCATCTTTATCAAAAAATTTCAAGACATAGTTACCATCTTCATTAACTACACTTACATTCGTAGCACCACTTGGAAGTAAACCAATTTCATCTGCACTTGTAATGTCATAAGGAGCATCTGTACCAAAATTTTGTTCATATACAGCTTTTACTTCCTGCGTAATTTCTTTTACAATTTCTATACTACACTCTGTATAAACAGTAGTATTTTCTACACTTGTTGCACGAACTTTTGCTGTACCTTCCGCAATTGCTGTAATAACACCCTGATTATTTACTGCTAAATTCTCGTTACCTTCTACTACACTCCAGGTAACTGCTTTATTTACAGTATCTATCGGGGTACATTGAGTTTCTAACTTCATTGTCTCACCGATACCCATGGTTACATTGTCCTGAAGCATCGCCAAAGACTCAATTGGAACAGGCTTTACAAAGTTATCATCATGAAATGTTTCAATTTTATATACTTTTACCGTAGCACCTTCGCCCTCATAGTCCTTCACACTATCTTGTACGTAGTTACCCACTTTAAAGTACCCTAATTGACTTTCCCAAGAAGAATCATTCCCTAAAAAATCATACGCATAGGTTTCACTCCTACCATTACTTGAGATTGTAACATAAGCAACACCTTCTACAATCTTAATTTCGGTATCAAATCGCTGATTTAAATCAACATCAGAAAAATAGAATTTCTTATCTGCTGCACTGTTATATGCTGCTGTCTTAATATATACACCTACACTTTTTGTTAAATATTCATACTGAACTTTAATTAGTACTGGCCCATTTTCTCCATTTGGCCATATACCATGAATCTGTGAAACGATTGTTTTTCCATTGGATGGCACCTCTGTTACCATCTCACTAGTTCTTAGAATATGAGTACCTTTCCAGTACCAGTTAACAGATGCTGTTTTACCATCAATTAATTCCCGAAGTTCTGAACGTGAATAAGTTGTATTGGCTGTTTTGAATCCATCGACAGGTGAACTCATAACAATACCACCATCGTTCTGATCCACATAAAAATTTGGTCCTTCATAACCATTAACTAATCGATCTGCTGTAATTTCTTCCACTCCAGTCATCGTTTCATTCGGTGTTGGGAGCTGTAACTTCCAAGTTGAGAAATCAGCGATATCACATGGTAATAATTTTGTTGGCTCTGGCGTTTGAGTTGGAACTGCCGTTGGTTGAGGTACCTGTGTCGGTTGTAGTGTTGGATATGGCGTCTGTGTTGGTTGTAATGTTGGTTGTGGTACCTGCGTTGGCTCCAATGTTGGTTGTGGCCTCTGTGTCGGTTGTGGTACCTGAGTTGGTTTCAGTGTTGGTTGTAATGTTGGTTGCGGTACCTGAGTTGGTTGTAATGTTGGTTGCGGTACCTGAGTTGGTTGCAATGTTGGTTGTGGTTTTTTTGTTGAGTTTGGTTTCTTTGTTGGTTTTGGTACAACCGTTGGTTTAGGATTTGCTTCTACTTTTTCTCCATTTACGATATAAGTTACCTGCTTTTTCTCGATGGTAACCGAACCATCTTTTGTTTTCACAACAAGATTTTTTGCAGAATTATTCTTTACTGTTAAACTATCAACATCTTTCGCAGTTGTTATATTTGCTATTGTGGCACTTTTATCAATGACCATATGTAAATTCTTTGCTTCAATTACAAAGGAATTTTTCTTACCCAACTCTTTCCATCCATTTTCATTTAAATCTTTAATGTTAATCTGCTGAAAGGTTGCTTTATTCGATACCGATGCATTTGGAGCATTCACAATAAGAATTATGTTGTTATATTTCTTATTTGAAATATTAAATCGAATTGCTTTCTTAGATTCAATTTTTATAGTTCCATACAAATTAGAACTTAGGGCTTCATCCAGTTCGGACTGGTTTTTTACAATCTTTGTTGCTAACCCTGGTATCAATAATTCCTGTCCTACTTTAATGTAATTTACATCTTGAATATTATTTAATTTTGCAAACTGTGTAACTGATGTATTATACTGTTTTGCAATTTTACCTAACGTATCACCTCTTTTTACCGTATAGGTAATTTCTTTCTTAGTATCCGCATATGCCTGACTCATTGGTATACTTGAAATCGACAATGCCATGACTAATGTTAGAATGAAAATTTTTCTTACCGCATCATTCACTCTTTTTGCGCTCCGAATATTTTTCATAAAATCCTCCTTACTTATAGTTGATGAACTTACTATGTCATATAAGTTTTTTTATGTAAATCATTAATAATCCATACCATATACTATATCCTTTTTTTGTGCATATTAAATTTTCACCATATATACTTTTTTCTATTTATAGTTATTTTTGTTACCTTTTTATTAATTATTTTGATATTTTTTATGCTTTTTCACTAAAGTTACATTCTTGTATTTCACGCTTATAACTTCAACTAAAATCAATTCTTTTCCTATTTTTCATTTCATGTTTCTCAAATAATTTATTCATGTTATAATCCCATCCACTGGAATACAATCTCCCTGCAATCATAATTAAAATAACAATAAATTTCTATGGAATAGATAAGACCCTAAATTACACTCACCCCATAAACCTCTATATTTGATATATCGAAAGCATGAAAATCATCGTTTTTCTTAATAAACTTACACAGTCTAATCCATTCTACTTCTCTTTGTTGAAATGTAAGTACTTGTCCTACTTCAGTTTTTACTAAATCGCATTTAATTTTAGAATTATCTGAAAATTTAAGGAAGGAATCCAACCAAAAGCTATCCTGAATAGAATTACTTTGTTTATGAAAAACCAATTTATTTATGCTGACTTTACGTCCAAATCGAATGTTTAATTCAATGCGCTCCTCGCTATTACTGTTGGTTATGTATTGGCTCTTTGATGAATTAATTACATTTTCATTAACAATCTCTACATGGGGATAGCAATTAAAATTGCTCTTATGATCGTACTTATTAAGAGCCAGATTTCTATATTGCCTAATCTCTTTATTAGAAGCAACTCTTGCATATAAGGAGTGGGCCTTTCCTAAAAAGCTCACTTCAGCATAGCTTTTCTTATTCCCTCTAAGTGGAACTTCAAAAGCCATGATATTAGTTGCTAAATAAACGATACACTCTCCAATCGTCTCATCCAACTGTATTACAAGATAGGATGGGTTTTTATTACATTCTAAAATTATCATATCACCTTCTTGAAAATTTTCTTGATAATGTAAACACACATCATTATATCCACCCATCTCAGCTTTTACTTTATAATCCTTGTCCATGACTTTCATTGTTATTTTATGCATTGTGTTTTTCTCCTGTGCTATTTATTTTCACACAATTTATTTTTAACTTGATTTAACCTTTACACGATTTACTTTTATCACTTTACTTTTATCACTTTACTTTATCACTTTACTTTTATCCCCCGCTTACAGAAGCGGGGGGACTTCCCTGATGAGGTTAAATTGAAAATTGTTTCAATGCTCTTTCTAAAATTTCAGCATTTTGTTTTAACTCAATTGAAACCTTCTCCGAATGAGTTATAACTTCCTCCTGAGCTACTAAACTATCATTTACCATACTAGAAGCTGCACAAGTTTCTTCTGATACCGCAGAGATATTTTGAATTGCCTCTAGAGTACTTATTCTTGTAGAATCCATACTAGAAACATCTTCATATACCTTCTCCATATTAGTAAGTACTTTTTGCATACTGTCTTTCATATCGTGAAATACCTCTATCGTTTCTTGTATTGATATATTTTGTTTTGAAACGATACCTTCTGCTTCCATTGCTTTATTAACCGTATCCAAAGTCTGTATATGGATATCTTCTACAATCTTTTTAATCTTTCCGGCAGAATCTTGAGATTCTTCCGCTAGTTTTTTTATTTCATTCGCAACTACAGCAAAACCCATACCAGCATTTCCTGCTCTGGCAGCTTCGATACTTGCATTTAATGATAACAAATTAGTTTGATCCGCAATTTCATTAATCACATTAATAATTGTACTTATTGATTCCGATTTTTCTTTTAAAATCTCAATATTTTTAACAACACTATCTGTTATCTTTGATGTCTCCTCAGACTGTCTTGTCATAATTGTCATCTTTGTGATACCTTTGTCCACTATATCCTTTGATTCTTCTGCTACAGTTACTGTCTTCCTAATATTAGTATTTACTGTTGTAATACACTGCGACAAGGTATCAACTTGAGTTAAACAATCTTGAGAATCCTGTGCCTGTTGTATGATTCCTTGATCAATATCTTTAATTGCATATGAAATCTTTTGTGAGGTTGAAGCAATACCATTTGATGCATCAATAACGTTTTCTGATGATAACGTTACTTCTTTTACTACTTGATCTACTTGATGTATCAATGCTCTAGTCCCTTTAATCATTTCACTTATATTAGAAACAAGACCCGCAAATTCATCTCTTCGCTTTGTAGTTATTGTTACACTTAAATCACCTTTGGCAGCTAATTTTAATTTTTTATTAATTGTAGATAAGCACCTACTAATACCGATTGATATCTTAGCCCCATATAAAAGTGCAATAATACTTGCTAATACAACAATGATACTAACAATATACTTAAGTTCATTTGCTTGCTTCACAATATTTTTTTGTGGTACCAGTGCACAAATCATAGCATCTGTATCACCAATCTTATGATACATGTAATAGTATTTCTCACCTAGAATGTCTACGTAAGAATTACCTTTGTCTCCTTCGCTTAGTCTGCTCTCTTGATAAAAGGATTGATCAGAATATGATATTTCCTGTAACTCTTGGCTTTCTTGTGATACTACTATTTCTTTCCCATCTGCGGTAATAAAACCTACAGAACTTCCTTTTCCTAAATTTAATTGGTTTAAAACTTCCGTTAGTTCTTTTTTACTTATATCAACAACCAGGACACCATAATCTTTATCAAAATTCTTAATTAGCTTCATATAGGATATGATATAACTCCCCTCACCAATCTTTAGCTCCTCATCAATTACTTTGTGCGTTCCTACCCAAATCGGGTTCTTTTGTTGAAGCGCTAACCCCTCTGGCGAATCTTTTAAAAGCTCGTAAAAACCACGATTTCCCTTTAGCGTTGTAGAAAATACATTATAATCTTTCCCCGGTATGATATGTATGTTAGAGATAAACTTATTTGCAGTAGTTGCTGATGAAATAGATTGATATATTTCATCAAGGAAAGCCAATTGTTTGGTTAAGTCACCGATGGATTCGCCTGCCAAATAATTATATAATTTCATATTCTTACTATATTGATCAACTTCCGCTTGTGCTGTTTCAAGTACTAATTCTAAATAGTTTGCAGTCATATCAATTGCTTGATTTGTACTATTCTCATAATTTTCGTTTAATCCAGAAGACGATTTCGATAATGCAATAATTCCTAGCAATACCATAAATAAAACCGGAATAAAATAACCTGCAATTAATTTTACAAAAATGCTAATTGATAACCTCTTTTTCTTAACTATAGTACTCACACTCCGTTTCTTCGATTTAAGATATAAGTTTTTTATATTGCATGTCGTAAATTACAATGAGGCTTCTATTTTTTATAGAAGCCCCATGAAAATTAGTTTAAATAAACAAGAAAAGTAAGCTGTCCTTGTATGAACTAAATAAATGCCTGCCCACCATTCACCTGAATGATTTCGCCTGTTAAGAAGGAAGCTTTGGTTGAAGTTAAAAATTCAACAACAGTTGCTACTTCTGATGGATCACCAAAACGCTTCATTACGATACCAGACTTCCATGTTTCCATAACATCTCTACTTGTTGCAGAATGGAAAGCAGTATCAATTGTTCCAGGTGATACCGCATTTACACGAATACCAAACTCAGCAAGTTCTTTTGCTAAAGCACGAGTTAATCCTTCAATTGCCGCCTTGCCTGCTGCATAAATTCCAGCACCTGGACCTCCACCGGAAGTAACAGCTATCGTACTATAATTAATAATGGAAGGATTCGTACCTTTCTTTAATAGAGGGATTGCTGCTCTACTAGCAAAGAATGCACTGTCAAAATTTAATGCCATTACTCTTCTCATAAAGGATGTTTCCATACCATCAAATTTCTGTCTACCGCCTAAACCACCTACATTATTTACTAATACATCAATCGAATCATACTGTTTTGCTATTTGATCAAAAGCTTGATTCACATCATCTTCTTCCATGGAGTTGGCATAGATAAACTCTGCATTGATATTATTTTCTTTTAATTCAGATAATGCATTGTCAGCATTTTCCTTATCAATTCCAGTAATAATAATATCATACCCTTCCTTACCTAAAGTCAAAGCAACACTAAGACCGATTCCACTTGTTCCACCTGTTATAACTGCTCTCATTTTTTTATCCTCCTACATTTCACTTCATGTTTTCTTTTTCATTTTCCATCTTCTATATCTAACATCTTACAGTATATGAGCACATTACAAAGCAACGTACTTCACCTCTATAAAATTGATATCGTAGTACAGTGCCTTTCGATATTATAAGAAACACGTACTTTAACACTTTACAATACAAGGTCTTTCCTATTTGCTTAAAAAATCTTCTCGTATCGGTGTAAAAATATCTAACAATCTGCCTTCTTCTGATAATAGCTTACAATTGTGCATTATTTCCGGAGGCATATATACGGTGTCCCCTTCTTCTATCACCTTTGTTTCATCTCCAATATAAAACTCGAATTTACCTTCTAGACAGTAAGTAATTTGCTCGTGCGGATGTTTATGTGGGGCTGAAATACATCCGTTTTTAAAAGACACCTCAACTGTCATTAATTTTCCGTCATAGCCTGTAATTCTACGGCTACATTTTTCGGCTTCTACTATTTCGATTTTAGTATCCTTTTTTAAATGAAAATATGACATAGTTTCCTCCTGTTTGCGTATAGCTTATAATTTTAAGAAATTATTAATATGGTTTGCTAAGTTAATCCCCATAATTGCATGCCCATAGGTAGTTGGGTGAGTCAAATCACCACTAAGACCATTCACATCATCTAGAATGTCACTACCCTGAACAACATGTATCTTCTCACTATTTGCGTTCTTACCTTGGTCCACTAATATTTGATTAAATTCACTATTTCTTTCTGAATATACATCGATAAGAGCTGTATATTCCATGCTCTTTCTATGAGGGAATGGCGTTATAATGATTGCTGGTTTATTGATTTGCTTTAATGATGAGATTAAATAACGAACTCTTTCATTAAATTCATCTGGAGTGTAATTTTGCAGCATATTTACACCAAGCTCACAGGTAATAAAATCAAAGCTGCGTTCCTTCACCATGTAATCTACTAATTCTTTCTCAATGTGACAACAACCACTAAATCCCATATTCTGAACCTGCATCTTTAAACGAGAAGCTGCTACATGAACATATCCATCCAAATGGGAATTCGTAATAGAAGACCCATAAGCGAGCCAATTAAGTTTCGGTAGTTCTTCTTTCTTCGGCGGTCTAATTTCGTGTCCATGAGTATCAATTCCGTGAATCACTATTGTGGAACGATTACAAACGATGCGCCAAACCTTTGGAGAAAAGCCTCCTTGATTTAACATGGTATCATTTACAACCTGAAAATTAGGTGGTGGTGTTACTCTGAAAAAATTCGTAATTCCTGGCTGGACACTATAAGTCTGATATAAGAAATTTCCTTTATAGATTCTAATAGTTCCATTACCAATTGACTCCGATTTTTGCATAGAGATATAAATATCTATATTTGTTGCATCCGTTACAAAACGAATTTCTGCACCAATGGAGTCCATACCAACATAACGAGCTTTTTCATTTAAGAGATTTCTTACTTTCATTGGGACCCTAACAAGTCCATTCTCTCCAATACCAGGGATTGGTTCTAGGTCTCCAACATTATAAAATTCAACCTTATCTAAGTTCATTCCTATCCTTTCTACGCTGTACGTTGTCTTGCTTGCAAGAAAATGCACAGCATCAAGTTTGCGTTAAGCGTACTTGTACGCTTTGTAGCGCAGACACAAACTTTCTAAGTGAAAGATATAATCTTTTATTCTAATCTTACTTTGCAGCTATCGTGGATTTAATTCTGGCTCTAGAGGATGTTGTACGAATAATTAGCGTATCTCTCATCTTATCTGCTGGATTGTTATAAGTTTTTGCGAGATAGAGACGCATTCCTTGTTCTAAATCAAGTTGCATGGATACGAGTTCATTTTCTATAGTAATGCTGTTATTAGATAATGTAATCTCCTTAACTTCCTCGATACGTCCATACTCGCTAAACATCGATACTGGAGTAAGCTTTAAACCATCTATGTTCACCGGCGTTTCATAATGGAAGAACCAATCAATTTGATTCTTTTCTTCTAGTTCCACGTCAAAAATATCTGTTAACACAGTACCGTCTATCGTAAGATCTCTTGTATAGGTAACCCCATCATATGCCTTAGTGCTTGCTTTCACATGGGTATCGGAATTCTCCAATAAAGTTCCCGGATGACTAATATCACTTGGCATCCCATCAATTACGCAAGTATTATGAGCTGCAATTTTTCTATGCCATTCATTGCACATCTTAGAAGCATAGCCTGAGTTTGACAAATCTTTGGTTAGCACCTGATTGTTTACCATAATTTCAATGTTCATTTTATCCGGGTGTGCATGACTTTTCGTCTGATGACCATATTTAAAGAATAAATTATAGGTATCATTTCTTAGAATTGCACAGTTGCTCGCTTCAAAACTCTGTGAACCACGGGACTTTATTCTATCTGATTTTAAATCGGAAAACTCCGGACAATACATAATCCTGGTTAACGGTATTCGATTATCATAGTAATATGGCTCTGATAATGGAAGCCTTGCTCTTGGTACAGGGTTGTTTTCTATATGTTTTAGATAAGGAAGTATTTTATCTCCAAATACGGCATATGCCATATAGTAAACATAAGAATAAGTTTTTAAGCTGATATTTGGCCATCCATCACTTGGATTTGGGAAAATATCATTATCAAAGGCATAGTCATAAGCTGCTTCAAACATATGAAATACAATATCTTGATATTTTTGATCAATTTCAAAATGGTAGGCCTTTGCAGAAACAAAGAAGTTCATAATTCCTTCCAGTGCAAAGAAATTATAATGGATGGAACCCTCATACCAGAAACCACTTTCTGTTACTCCCTTTTGTAATTGTTCGAATAAATGAAATGGATTTTTTGTTGCTTCGGCAATCCACTTTTCCTCTTGAAAAAACAAACCAAATACACCAATCGCACTATTTATCCACGTAGGAATATTATGAATGTGCATTTTTTGTGGAACTAATAATTCAAACATTGGAGCAAATAAGGTTTCTTTCACCATCAAAAGCCAATCTTTGTCTAATGAGTCCTTTAACAACTCCAAAGAATTTACGATTCGTATAGCAATGATGGCTTCATTTAAGCCCTGAGGCATAATCTTTCCTGCCCCACCAACATCCGTGGTAGGACTACAGTTAATTTGATCTTTTGCATGTAATGTAAACTGATGATAATGCTTAGCATAAAATTCAATGATGTCAGTTGCAATCAGTTTATACTGGTCTTCCTTTGTAACCCGATACATAATGGATGACTTTAAAGCTGTAACAATTGCTTCATTACGCATCATCGTAACAAAACATGCATTGTACATATATTCATCGTAAATTCGTCCGCAGATAGAGCATTTATGTTCCAAAGGCTTGTGTATATCATAAATCAATCTTCCGCCATCTTCGTTACAGAAATAAGCGTGCCCCCAACCGCTTATGAACCGGGAGTCATCCTTAAAATTTTCCATAAAATCATGGATCTCAGATTTCATAGCCACTAGCATTGATTCGTATTCAATGCTCTCATTGATATATTTGAAATAATCCATTTTATCCTCATTTCTGCGCTGTTTTTTGCGCATTCCCAAGTATTGCTTGCTGAGTGAAAGATTTAGCTTTCACTCTTTACTTCTCTAGTATCTTTTGTTTCCATCCGTTCTAAGTGAGAATGTGTTACCATCATGACTAAAGTAAATAAATACATCATGTCCCTGGTCATCCTTAATTGCTGTCACTATTTTTCTATCTTCCACTTTAGATGGAACAAACAAAGATACTATGACATGATTTTTAGCTTTCTTGGTTTTCATAGTTAGATGCCATTGTTCATCAAGCCCTTCTATCTCTTTTAAATCAACTCCCTCAAATTCATTTGTTTGAGTTAAAGATTCTATCTGACTTGAACAATAAACAACCTTACCGTCTAGCCTTGCCTTTGGGCGATCAATGCTGAATTTGTTTTGATCAATGTTAAATTCGGTTAGACTGTGTAACAACCAATCCACCGATACTTCATGTTCTGCTTCAATGCTGTCAACTATAACAAAATAAGACTTGTCGATAAAATAAATCTCTCTTGTATAATCTTTTAATTCAGGAGCATTTTCAGCATAAGCTTTGGTTGCATTTTCTTTAATATAGACAAGATTTTCTTGTTCTTTGACTTCACAAACACACCCTTTTGCATTTAACTGCTTTGCTTTATCCATTTCTGCATATTGGCCTTTTCCATCAATTAAAATTGTGTTATGTGATTTCGTTTGTCGGCGCCAATCTCGATGCATCGAGGTATTAAAACCAACATAATAGCCACTTTTTATAATGAATGGCTCTCCATAAGCAAAAAGTAAAAATGAATTTTGATCACCATGACTATGGCTTACACTGCCATATGGACTGCTCTTTGTTAACATGAAAATGTGATTATTAAAATCCTTCATATCCTTATTGATTGCAACCCAACCAATATCATGGAACCATTTCACCATATCAAGCTCTTGTTTCTCAAAGGTGGTGTCTTTACTATCATGCTGATATACCATTTCATCAAAATGGAAATCCCACCATCCGTTATTATAAAAGGCTTGCTCTATCTCAGGTTCTCTTTTAAAAACCTCATCATAAAACCAACGGTAATTTTCATTCTTAGATACAAGGGCAAATTGCCGGATATTAAATGCTAATTTGTGTCCTGGATACTTCCCAAGGTTTGATTGATCACTAAAGCTCGCACGATAGGTATCTACCGGATTACAATACAATGGGAAATCACCTGTCTTTTGGAAGAATGGACGCTTATAAATATCAATGCCGGTAAAATTCTTAATCATATTAATGGCATCAATAACGAATGCCATACCAGTGGTCCAATACATAGGGCCTTCTGCCCAGCCCCCGTCAATACCACCCCATGGTGTATAAATTACATTAAAATATTCAATGGTATAGTCAAGCCACTCTTTCGCTTCTTTACAGTCTGTAAGCATTGCAATACAACATGGTGATAATACAGAGGAAAGTGAGCGTACTGCATGACTGTCATACAGTGAAAAATGAATTCTTGAGTTCACAATTACATGGTCAGCAACTTGTTTCGTACGTATAAAAAGTTTGTCAAACACATAATCCCGTTCTTCTTTTGTTAAGTAGTTATATAGCCAGTCATAGCCAAAAGCTAATGCATAAGCAACGCGAAATGCACATTCGTCATTGTAATCACGGTTTGTAGGTCCTTTGGTATCCCAGCCTGCAATTTCTAATAGTGCTGCTTTTGCTTGTGCTATCATTCGCTCATCTTCAAGTATTACTCCTCCAACTGCTAAGGAACGAATATGTGATAAGGCTTCCTGGCAGTCTGTATAGTTTTGTCTCCATAAATGAACTACTCGTTTATTGCCTGGATATGGTTTTGGCTCTTTTATAAACTCTTTATCTAAATACGTAAGAATTGATTTTTGATAAAAGGTATCAAATCCACAGTAATTTTTTTCTTTCTTAAGATTCTCTCTAAAGTTTTTGATTCCCTCTTGATTAAGCCAAATTCTTGGATGAGTTAAGGTTACTTGATCATAACGATGTTCACGGCTAATTAAAGGTGTCTGTATCATGTCATTCGTAATTTGAAAATTTCTTACCTTGCTATAATCAAAGTTTTTATCATTTAAGCTATATCTCCAATAGTAAGTTCCAGGCTCTAAGCTCTCATCTAGTGTAAAAAAATTATATGGAATATGCTCAAACGTTGTTGTAGCATCCTCCGTGAAATCAGGATTTTTAGATAGTTGTAAACGATATTCCAAATCCTCATCACTTGCTGGCATCCATGTAAATCTTGGGGGATTCTCATTTAGCACCTCCCCATCTGGTGCATATTTAATTGTCAGCAAAGAATCTTTCGGTTCTAATATCTTTTTCATTTTTTCTCCATTCCTGCAAAGTTTTTAACGTATTGGTTGAATGATTTAATTCTAACTTTATCACTATTCTTTTGTACGTTCTTTACACACAACAAGTTTGTGGTGCTAGGGCACAAGCTTTCGTGTGTTTCATTTTTTTATGAATTGAGCTGTTACAAGAGATTACGCTATTGCAACAGCCCATAATATTTTATTGATTATTTACATAACGCTCATAAGCATTTTGATATACTTTTACTAATTCCTCTGAGCCAAGTTCTTTACATTTTTCAATGTAGCTATTCCATCCGGTTTCGATGTCTTCTTTTCCAATGATAAATGCACTAATTTGCTCTGTCTGATACTCATTTAATACGGTAATATACTTATCATAAATTGCAGTTTCTTCTTCTGTAAAATTTAAAATTGGTGTTGCAGGAGCAGCTTCATAAACATTACTGGAGGTATAAAGATTATACGCTTCCAATCCTTCTTTTACTGTCCATTGTGCTTCATATGCAAAATCTTGTGCATAACCGATTGGGTACTGTGCACCATAGCCTTGCTGCAAATAAGCGTTTACAGCACCGGAAGAAAGAACTTCCTCTGTAAAGGTAGGTTTTCCATCTACCATCGTGTAGGTTTCACCTTCGATACCATAATTAATTGCTGTTCTTCCTTCCTCTGAGAAGAACCAATCCATAAAGCGAATCGCAGCTTCAGGGTTCTTACAATTTGAAGAAATTGCCCAACCATCTGGTTTCGCTAACGCTCTTTGGTGCTCTTCGAAAGCAACTCCATCTTTGCTTACAGGTAACATAGCTTCAACTTTAAAATCAGGTACTGTCTTTAATAACTCTTCATTATAATTGTATGATGTTGTTGATGCGATCCACTCATGTGTCATTCCACCAACATTATCCTTTGTCCATAATGTTTGTCTTGCGGTATTTGCTTTTCTTGTAAATACTTCTGGGTCAATGATTCCATCTTCATACCACTGATTCATACCAATAATTGCTTCTTTAAACTCTGGAGCGGTCCATGCATGATACATTTTATTGTTCTCATCTAAAACAACTTTTTCTGTATAGGAGTCAAAGCCATATACTCTAGCACCCCAAAGATTTGCAAGACGAATCATTTCTTCAAACTTATCATTAAAGTATGGAATTTCATCTTTGATACCATTACCATTTGGATCATCATTTTTAAATGCATACAACACTTTTTCTAATTCTTCAAAATTTGTAGGCATTTCTAAATTTAATTTCTTAAGCCAGTCTGTTCTAATGAAATATGCTCTAGCAGCATCACCATCAGGAATGTAATTTAGCATGTAAATATTTCCGTCTGGAGCAGTTAGTGCCTTTTTTACTTCTTCATTTTCATCTAAAAACTTTTTAATGTTTGGTCCATATTGGTCGATTAAATCATTTAAAGGTAAGAATGCACCCTGTAATGCATATGTAAAAATAGGTCCCTTTAAGGAGTTACCGCCATAAATATCTGCTGGGAATTTTTCTGTTGCTTGCAACTGGAACTCTTCTGTTGACTTTTGAGCAACCGGGTTCGCTGTGTTTACTAATTTGACATTTGTCTTATCTGCAGCTAATTGAAATACTGGTAAGATTTTTCCGTCTGCATCCACGATTGTAAACTTATTATTTGAGTGGAAATGCACTTTAAGCTCTGCTGCTTCTGTTTTCGTTTCATCTTTCCCCTGGTTGTTGTTTGAAGAAGCTTCGTTGGTTGGTTTATTATTATTATTATTTCCTGTTGTCTCTTCTCCTTTTTTTCCACATCCTGTGAATGCACTTACTGCAAAGATTAATGCAAGTGAAAGTGATAAAATTCGTTTTCTCATAATAATCCTCCATTTTGCTGAGTGAAAATTACTTTTTATTTTCACACTAGCTCCTAATCAAATATCAATAAATGTGCTCTTTTGGCACGGTAAATCTGATTATCAAAACACAGTTTTGGTTTTGATAATTACAATATAGTTCTTGTTAACCCTTAACGCTTCCTACCATAACCCCCTTTACAAAGAATTTTTGAATGTATGGAAATACAATCAATACCGGAACAATAGAACAAAATACCAAAGCATAAATAATAGTATTATACGAATACTGTTGACCAGCAATAGAAGAAGCATATTCTGATACTAATGCCTGATCAATAATTTTTTGCTTCAAATAAACTTGTAAAGGAATTTTCTTCATGTCTTTAATTAAAATGGTGGACCAGAAATATCCATTCCATCTAGACATTGCATAATATAGCCAAACAGTTGCTAGAGCTGGTTTCGATAATGGCAAATAAACTTTTATAAAGCATATAAAGTCATTTGCACCATCAATCATTGAGGACTCTTCCAGTTCTATAGGAACAGCTTCAAAATAATTTCGTAACAGAATTATGTAAAATGCTTGAATACCAAAAGAAATCAAAATCATAAATCGGTTATTCGTTGCTCCTAACGCTGTATAATTTAAATATAACGGTATAAAACCTGGAGTAAACCACATTGTAAAGGATAAAATAATATTAATTAATTTTCTAGACCCAAATCGCTTTTTTGATAATACATAAGCAGCTGGAGTACTAACTACCATACTAAAGAGTGAACCTAAAACAGTAAAATACAACGTATTAGCATAAGATGACCAGAATAATTTATCACTCAATACTTGCTTATACGACTCTAGGTTAAAACCTTTCGGCAATAATAATACTTTACCGGCATCCACCGCTTGCCCATTACTTACAGAACATGCAAATACATAAACAAGAGGATACAGACAGACTATTCCAAGTAATCCAAGTATTATAACATTAATGATATCAAATATCTTACTTCCATTAAGTCTTTTTTTCACTACTGTACCTCCTACCATAATGATGTCTCTGAATATTTTTTAGAGATTCTATTTGCAGCAATTACCATAATAAAACCAATGACAGAATTCACTAAACTTGCTGCGGTAGAATATCCATAATTCGGATTATTCGCTACACCCATTCGATATGTAAATGTACTTAAGATGTCAGCGGTATCATAAATACCTGGGTTATATAATAAAAGTACTTTTTCATACCCTACATTTAAGATATTTCCAATACGAATGATTAACATGATAACTATGGTAGATTTAATACCAGGCAAACTAATGTGAAGGATTTGGCGGAATCGGCCAGCACCATCTACTCTTGCAGCTTCATATAGTTCTGGTGGAATTCCACACAAAGCTGAGAAGAATACGATAGAACTAAATCCTGCCTCTTTCCATATACCAGATAACGTATAAATTCCTCTAAAGTACTCGGACTTTGCCATAAAATGAATTTGTTCATATTCTGCACCAAATAGACTGAATAGGTTTTCTAATAATACGTTAACTAAGCCTGTGTTTAGTGCTAAAATAGTAAGAACTAAACTACATACAATAACTTCTGATATAAAGTGTGGTGCATAGGTTACAGTTTGAATAAATTTTCTGTACTTATTATTACGAATCTCATGAAACAATACAGCTAATATGATTGGTACTGGAAACCCTATCACTAATCCATACAAACTAATAATAACAGTATTCTTAAATGCTCTCCAAAATAAATCGCTGGAAGGGCCAAACATTAAATCTCTAAAATTATCTAGTCCAACAAACGTACTTCCTTCTATTCCTTTGAACGGGCTATATTCTAAGAATGCAATCCATATTCCATATAATGGACGTATTGAATAAAAGAATAGCCAAACAAGTAGTGGAAGAATTAATACCCAAAGTCTCCAATCTCTTTTTATACTTACTGTTACACTATGTGCAACTTTCCTTGGAAAAAGAGCTATTCGCTTTAAGTTACCAGCTAATGGTTTCTTCATAATATAGTTTTTACCTCCTTAAACTCCGATACCTTAACAAAACCAACTTAAGCTGCCTTTCCTGTATCGGCTAAGTCCACTATGTCACGAAACTTATTTGAAGTAAATCATCAATAACCCAAATCATATACAATATTCTTTTTATATCAATCACTATTTTTCCATCTATCCTCATTTCTCCTTATTCATCATGTATAATGTCGACTTTTATCATTAAAATGCCAGATTAGAATAAAAAAACAATGAAATCAATTCATTGTTCCACCGTTTCTGCAAAATCCCATAACGTTAAATAAATTTTAACAATGCAACACTTAATTATACAAGTTGCATAATTAAGTGTTGCATTCGCCTTGACTTTGTCATGCAGTTAAGATATTATTCATATACAGTTCAAAATCAAGAAAGGAAATTTTGACTATGTCTACTGGAAAATATCGCAAAAAACTTAGTAAAGTTTTTTCTTTCATTGGTATCTTATTTATGTTATGTATTGTGATTGGTGTCTTTATTACCATCTCAACATCTGTGGAGAATCGTTATCAAAATACGCTAAAACAAAGTGTGTTTTCCAATAATATGTTAACCGAAGTTACTCTTTCCACTGTTAGTTCAACCTTAACTTCCTTGACACAAGATACTGACATAAAGCTTTGGGCTAATTCTTCCAGCCGGTCTCAGTATTATTACAATGCTATCATCGTTAAGAAAAAGTTAGACCTATTAGGGGTTCATCGAACAAGCATTCCATTTTTTCCAGCTATTACTACTAGTAAAGAGGACTACTTTGTTATCTCAACTACTGGAAGCCATAGCAAAAAACAGTATTTTCAAGATGAAACTTCATTATCCGCAGAACAAGTCAATGAGATTTTTGACTATTTTAAAAAAGAAAGTGGAGATTTAATTATACCTTACTATAAAGGAAAACAATTAGAAGAAATTTATTACTTTTATCAACCTTCTTATTCTGCAAACAATATAATTTACATACTTAAAATTCCTCGTTCTAGCCTATTAAGTGCAACTGATTCACAAAAATTTATTATCTATGAAGAAAACAATATTTTAGCCTATAGCCACAACGATGAAAAAGCAGTCACACTATTAGATAAAATGTTTGATAAAATTCTGGAACGTAAAATCTCATGGAATGATATCGTTAACGATTCTTTTCGAGTACAAAATAAAGACCTTTTCCTGTCATCTTTTACAAGAAGTGATTGGAAAATAGCATATGTGTATGATCATATTGGCTTATCACCACAGCAATTATTAGTTCATATTTTACTTCCGTCCATTGCTATTTGCCTTTTTGTTTTTGTATCCTCGCGTGTAATAGTTAATTGGCTCTATTCACCGATGAAATCTGTAATGGACGAAGTTATTGATTCTGAAAACAAGGATACTTCTGTGAAAGTCATCTTGGATGAATTTGAACTGTTAAAGCAGAACGCAACAACAGCGAAACAGCTTGCTGAAGATCTGCATCAATTAATCAATCAAAATAACTCACTTATTTCTCAAAAGTTTTATCGTGACTTAATTTATGGAGTTAACACAGTAAGAAATGAAATTTTCAAAGATTTTGTGCTAGACGATAACTCTTATTGCGTTGCACTCATTGAATTTTCATATATGGAGGAAAGCTTCCTAGAGGATGATATCTTCTTTAGCAAAAATATCATCTTTACTCATTGTCAAAGTAAGGAGTATCTAAATTCCGTAAACATTGACCAAAATACTTGTGCTATCATTATTCGAAGCAATAATATAGAAGAAGCGAAAAACATAATGTTAGCAATTTCTAATACAATACCAGAGAACCAAGTCTACAAGATAGCTTTAAGTAACTTGTGTACTGGATTAAAAAATATCAAACACTGCTATCAAGAGGCTCTTAGGATACTTGAATATAAATACTTATATTTATCAACAGAAATTCTAACAGCGCAACAAGTTTTTATGAAGGTGTCTACTGATTATTATTATCCAATTGTAACAGAAAATCGTATCATTCAGAGTATGATTCAAGGGAATGAAACATCGCTTGAGATGTTTGATCAATTAGTTAGAGAGAACTTTAGAAACCGCGATTTAGCACCTGATTCACTTAGAAATTTTATCTTTTCTTTACTTAGTACGCTCAATCGTTTTTTCCAAGAGTTAAAGACTAGTCCTGAAGAATTATTAGGACATCGAATTATGCTGGATGATCTCTATGTTAATTGGAATCAACCAAACATAATATCGAATATCCGATTAATAATAACAGAAATCTTAGAAGCTGTTGCAATTAAGAGTTCCTCTGCCGATAGCAGCCTTTTAGCTGAAATGCAGAACTATATTTATACTCATTATTCCACTGATATTATGCTAAACGATATGGCAGATGAATTGGGCATCAGTGCGAAATACTGCAGTAACCTTTTCAAAAAATTAAGTGATGATAACTTTAAAAACTTTCTTAATAAATACCGTATTGAGCGAGCAAAAGAAATTATTATGAATGACCCTAATGTTAAGGTCACAGATTTATGTACTATGGTAGGATTTAATAGCTCCAATACTTTTATTAGAGTTTTTAGTAAATATACCGGAACAACACCAAAGACTTTTGCAAATCAGCTTCATGATGCCAAGTATTTGTAGATGATGGAATCGAACTTATAAAGGAAAATTGAATACTAGAGTTAAAACGCCTACCCTTTTCGTTAAAGGGTAGGCGTTTGATATCTCTTTTCTCGTACTGGATTCTATTTATAAATGCTTTATACTGTTTTTTGAATGATATCGATAAGATTTCTTTTCGTCCCTCTTGGAGCATAGGTAACCTCCATAATAGAACTTCCAGTAAAAAATCGATACCAGATTAAGGCAGCAGCATAGCGCCCATAATCTAGGGTAAGATGATAACCATCTCTGCAAAGAGAACTACCACCATTCAAATAATCAAATTCCTTTGTCTCTGTACGCAGCTTTTGGATTGCATCACCAACTGGTATGATTGGTAAGTCATATTTCTTAGCATAATGCTCACTTGCCTTCCATATCTTTTCATACATAACCTCTTGTTTATTATCATATCGAATAAAATCTTGATGCGTAGAATCTTGCTCATATGCCCAGGTTCTATGTAAGATAATCTTTGCTGTTGGATTACTCTGCTTTATATGCTCTATGAGCTGCCCTAGAAATGGTTCGTAGGAATCTTCAATCCCTGATAAACCGCTCACTTGTTGTACTGTAATGTAGTCCCACTCTTTATATCGAAGTGCCTCTTGTAACGAGATTTTCCTTAATGCTTTTCCATCCTTCTGAAAATCATACTCTTTTAATTCACCTGTTAAACATTCCATATGTCTCTCAAGGCTGCAACCACCAATGTAGAGATTCCTTACATAAAGTTCACCTTGTGATACTCTTTGTAAATAACAGGTTGCATCTTCTGAAAAACTATTTCCAATCGCTAAAATTTTCATTAAAGTAATCCTCCATTTATTTTTTGTCAATCCTAGTGGTAAAGTTACTGCTTGGAATTACTATAAATGTATCACATAATTTTAGATTCTGAAAGAGTTTTTGCCAATTGATTCATGAATTTTAAAACTTTATTATGACAGTTTGGAATAAACACACGTAACAAACGGAGGTGCGTTAGACCTTTCATAGCAACCGTTGGCTGCTTTACTAATTAATTGATCCAAAATGCAATAGAATGTTATCAACCGATTGTTCAGGCGACTGTTCCGAAGTGTCTAACCAAAAACCAATTTTAGGCGTTTCCCTCAAAAACTCTGCATATAAATTTTCTACTGTAAATCCACTGTAACCGACTTTACCTCTTGTTTTTTCGCGCTCTTTTACAACTTCTACCTTTGGGCATAACACAACTACCTGAACTGGGTAATCCTTTAACTGCTCGATCATATAGGTTAATCCCGCTCCATAGTAATTGTCCTGCAAAACAACGGAAATGTCGTTGTCATAATAGGCTTTTGCAGCATTTGCTGCTAGCCGATAGCGCAAATATAGTTGCTTGACTGCTTTCTCAGACGGTTCAGCGGACATTTCTTCCCGTCCTGATACAATCATGCGGCGAAATACATCGCCACGTAGATGAACACCTTTTCCCAGCTTAGATGCCAAAAGCTCAGCTACCGTCGATTTTCCAGAAGCCATAACACCTGTAATCAAGTAAATTGCTTTTCCCATAGTAAGCTACCTCCTTTTTATGAAAGATTAGACAAATAAAATAACTAATATAATTATAATTACAATAAGAATCCGCATTATAACGTATATCTGCTTCATAAAGATATCGAATAACTTCTCCATTCACTGACTTTTGGATTCTATAGTCTTCTGCATTATATTGATAGACGATATTAGAGCCTTTCGTTGAACTACAGGTCAATCGGTTGAAATTATCATAGGTATAACGAGTAAGATAATTCGTTACTGCAGATGAATCCACTGGAAACTCATTCTTTGGTATTGTATCTAATTCACCTATCTTCTTAATACCAAATTTAGGTAATTTCGTCAAGTCATTTATTTTATCCGTTACCGCTTCGCTACTGGAAGAACTACTGACTATACTTTTGCTTCATAGGTATAAGAAGTCTGCACGTTCAAGGCATTCACAACCCAGGTGAGTGCTTGCTCACTATCCTTATAGTGCAAAAGCGACTACCAACCTTAATGGTAATCGCTTTGCATTTACATTTTTCTCTACTTCTTCTACTCTTCGCTTATCTCTACTACCTTAGGCGCATATTCTACATACTGGAAATCATGTGGAATTTTTCTTGTCTCAACCACATTATAATTCGAGCCTAGAATTTCACACACATCTTTTACCGGAATATATGCCAAGTCATACTGCATCCTTCTCATCGGATATTCCAATGTAAACTTTTTTTCATTCAATGTTACCTTCTTAGAAAAATCCTTCATGATTAGAACATTGCCGTTATATTCGCAGGTGAGTGTACCGGTTTTCTTGTTATACTTCGCACTACCTCCTAACGCTTTAAATAGAGGGATAGCTTCAGCGTATGCTTGGTATTTATAGTATACTGTCAGATAGGGAAATTGTATTGTCTTTCCACCGTAAGTAAAATTAACAGGGTTTTTGTAATAGTCATACCGTTCCAGACCAGTTTCATTTCCTCTATCCGCATACATCGCATCTAACAAATGTTTGATTGGTTTATAGTCGATGATACAGTTATCGCGAAGGTCTATATAGGTGAGATTTTTTAAGTTTTTAAGCGGCGTTACATCGGTGATACGGTTATTGGATAAATCTAGAGTTACTAAAGCAGCGGCTTTTTTTAATAAGGAAACATCTTTTATGTTATTATCCTCCATACGAACTTCAAGATACTTTCCTAGTTTCCCGATTTTGCTCAAAAAACTTATATCTGTTAATTTATTTCTTTCTAACTGCACCACTTCCAATAAGCTACAACTTCCCATATCACTTAAAATTTTTTCAAATTTTTTACCTTGGGTGACATTTTTGCATATGTCTATCATTTCTAGATTAGGCAATTTAGATAATGGACTTAGATTTTTTAAGTCATTTTCAAATGATGAAACTTGTATAAGACCTTCAAAATATTGTATCCCTTCCATATCTGATATTCTTGTATAATCAAGAAAGATATTCTTTTTCTTTTGCGAGAGTTCTCTCGCCTTTTCTACCGTAAAGGGTTCATTCCAGTCATAAATTTTACTTAACGCGGTTTGTAGATTTTTATCTGGAAACGTGATATCTGTTGTAACTGCCTTTCTTATTTCTACCAGCTTAGGTGCATATCTAGGTGCGTCCTTGCCCTGATATAAATCTCTTTTCTTAACAACGTTATATTCCAAACCTAACACTTCACATATGTCTTTCACCGGAACATATGCAAGATCATATTGCATCCTTCTCATCGGATATTTTAAGCTCTTTTCCTTATCATTCATGGTATACTTCTTAGAGAAATCCTTAAATACAAGTACCTTGCCCTCATACTTACAGGTAAGCGTACCCGTATTTTTGTCGTATTTTGCACTTCCTCCCAACGCTTTTAGTAACGGAACAGCCTCCGCATATCCCTGGTTCTTGTAATATACTGTCAGGTGCGGAAAGTCTATTTTTGTACCATAATATTTATAATTCACTGGGTTTGAATAGAAATCATACCTGTACAAAGGATAATCAAAACTTTTATACATTTCATCGAATAAGTGCTTAATTGGTTTATAGTCGATGATACAGTTATCATGTAAGTCTATGTAACTCGTAAGCTTTTTTAAGTCTTTTATGGGTGATACATCTGTGATGCGGTTATTTGATAAATCAAGCCATCTAAGATTAGCTGCTTCTTTAAGAATAGAGATATCATGTATATAATTATTTTCCATCTCTATACTCTTATAATTACTTATATTGCCTATTTTATCGAGAATTTTAATATCTGAAATTCCGTTATTATTTAATAGTAAATCAGACAAATTCTCAACTTTACCCATCTCATATAATGCATTTTCAAATTCTTTTCCTTTAATTGAATTATTATCTATAATTATCGTCAATAACTCTTTAAATTTAGATAGTGGCTTTAAATTTTTCAAATTATTATTACTAAGAAAAAAACATGCAGCATTTCCAAAATATTGTAATCCGTCAAGATCGGATATTCCGGAATTTTCCAAGTCTATATAGCTATCCATATCAGAAAGTTCTGCTGCTTTTTCCGTTGTAAAGATCCCTTGATAATTATAAAATTTATATAAAGCACTCTCTAGATTTTTATCCTTAAATACTATTTCCATATTTGATTTAGCCACTATAGTATTTGAATTCGCTAGGATCGAAACTATAAGCATAAATACCCCTATACTTTTTAACCTTTTATACATATACTTCCTACCTTCCTTTATATATCTTCTCGGAATTTCAAAGTTTAATTTTATTTTTAACATTTTAAACTACATTTATACCGTTTATGATTTTTGTTAGAATTATCATAAATAATCCTGTAAAATAAGGTTATTAACCCGTTGTTAATAACCTTATTTTATATCAAGGAACTAGTACAAAGCATTCTAAACAAAAGCCTTCTTACATATTCTTGCAGATAACGTCATTATTAATAGTAATAGTTAAAATAATTTCCAGTTATATAAATATGTTATACTTGCTTATTTAATATGGACACTACTTCTTTTTAGGAAGAGAAAATAATTTTTTACCATAAGCATCCAATATATCATTTATGTAATTTTTTGTTAAGTCCTCAGTTTCTTCTTTTCGTTCATCAACTTCACCTGCCTTAAGTTCTACCATTCTTTTTTTACTTTCATTGTAATAATAACCATATTCATCTGTATTTGTTATATGATTGCCTTTTATCGGATCACCATTTGTAACCTTAGCATGCGCAACTGTATCCTGAGTTGTATGTAAGCCCATACCTAATACAAACATTGCCGCTTCTTCCTTTGATCCTTTTGCATTCTTCGAAGTAGTATCAAAATACTTCGTAGGTATGCTCTCATTTGATAACGTATCGCCCTTATTTTTTGCCAGGGTATTTGCTGGATTAATAATATATGTTTGTAATTTATCATTTTTTGCAGTTTTTGAAAATGATTTATCATTCATAATATCACTAGTAATTTTTTTCGTACTTATTACAAATTTATTTTCATCCGCTTTGCCCTGTTGACTGAACCCATGAAACATTTTACTGTTTCCCGCCTTGTGTAATATATTTTTTTCCACGTCAACATATTTATCTCCTGCTGAAATAGCGGTAGCATATTTTTTTGCCTCTTTCTCCTGTTTAGTTACCCACTTCTCTCTTGCCGCCTTAGTTGCTGTATCATCAACCTTTTTTGTATCTTTTCCGTTTTTATCCTTCTTATAAACATAGATTTCATCACTTTTATCTTTAATATAATCAGTGAATGCTTTATATGCAATATTATAGGTATCATTACCATGAACGGCTACAGTCCAATGTCCAGTAGGGTCTGTATACATAATCGGCTCATTACTGCAGTAAGTGTAAAGATTCAAAGTCAGTGGGTCATTTCGCTTGCCGGTGTAACTATCCTCACTGATAAATCTAGCAATGCTACTATCATAATATCTTGCATTCAAATAATATAGTTCTGTTTCCGCATCATATTGATATCCTGCATAGGTAATCGTATTATTTGCTTGCCCCTGTTTGGATAACAAGTTACCAAATGCATCATAACAGTAAGTTGCTGCTACTGTACCAGCTTGATTTAGTAATCCTGTGACATCACCATGAGCATTATACAAATAATAGTATGCATCCTTATTGGTTTCTGATTTTGCCACACGATATATTAAGTTCGTGCCATATACATTGCGGCCGATTTCTTCCCCGTTTTCGTTCAGCTCTAAGACAACCTTATCTGCTTCATAAAGATATCGAATAACTTCTCCATTTACTGACTTTTGGATTCTGTAGTTTTCTGCATTATATTGATAGAAGATGCTAGCACCTTTCGAGGTACTACAAGTCAATCGGTTGAAATTATCATAGGCATAGCGGGTAAGATAATCCGTTCCGGCAGATGAGTCTACTGGAAAATCATTCTTGGGATCTGAATTAAATTCACTTATCTTCTTAATACCAAATTTAGGTAATTTAGTCAAGTCGTTTAAATTATCCTCGGTAATGCTTTCCGCACAGGCAGTTTTTTTCTGTAGCATGTTACCGTTCTTATCGTAGGAATATTCTGTCATGGAGTATTCACTTTTACGAGTATCGTCCGTATGAGAAAGGGCAAGAGAGCTAATAAGTCGGTTGCGTTCGTCATAATCGTAGGAAGTCCGGATAAAATCCATTCCCATTTGTGACAGCTCCATCGTTCGATTTCCACTCTTATCATATTCATAGGATAGGAGCTTACCACTGATTTCTTTTACCTTACTTAATCGATTTAAGGAATCATAGGTATATTGCGTAAGTCCCGGATAGGATTCCTGTCCAGATTCCTCTTTCGATATCTGATTACCTACCGGATCATAAGTGTAGGTGTAGCACTGGAGTATGGTACCGTCGGATGACATATTCTTAAGCTGTAATATCTGGTTCTTCTTTGTGTAAGTGTATTGTTCTATTGCTCCATTTGGATAAGTTACACTTTTTCTTGAGCCGTTCGGATAATACTGATAGGTTACCGCATCGCTACCTGTGGCACTTCCCAGGTGTTCTGCTGTCATATTTGGATAGACTTGATACAGCCTTCCCACTTGGTCGTATATCTTTAGGGTAGCATTACCCTTTGGATCAATGGATTCTTCGGCAGCCATTCCGGAAGGTACGCCGGTTGTGATATCATAGCGGTAGGTAGTTATTTCATTGGTGGTTTCCAAACTGGTGACCGTCTTTTTCGTTACTCTTCCTTGAGAGTCATATGTTCTTGTAATATCGCCTGTATTATCCTCCGCGATTAGAACATTCCCCATCTTGTCATAGGTATATTCTTTATACTGACTTCCTATCGATTCATAAACTAATCGTCCAAAACAATCATAACGATAGTTGGTCTCCTTTTCATTTCGATCAGTTTTTGTGGCAATATTCCCGTCTGCATAATAGGTATAAATCTCTGAGTTTTTTTCTTTCCCAGAATCAATCTTTTCAATCAAAAGATTTCTCGCATTATATCGATAGGTTGTTGTAAATCCTCTACCATCGGTCATCGTAAGCATATTGCCGTTTGCATCATAGGTATAGGAGGTCTGCTCGTTCAAAGCATTCACAACCTGAGTTAGAGCTTGCTCACTATTATAACGGTAATTCGTAACATTTTTATTCTGATCAGTTTTTGTAATTAAATTTCCTCTCACATCGTAACCGTTAGTAACCTCATATAGATATGGATCTACGGTCTTGACTAAGCGAAGGTTTTTATCATATTCGTAGGAGGTACAGTTTCCGTAACTGTCATAAGAAGCTGATTGTGCATGATCTGCATTGTATTCCAGCTGGCTCATCACGTTCCCTAATGAATCTTTCGACTCGATCAGGCGATTCATACCGTCATAACGAAATGTTGTCTTATTTCCAAGCCAGTCCGTTTCTGAGATTTTGTTACCGTTTGCGTCATAGGTATAGGAAGTCAACTTATTGATTTGCCCGATATTCTTCATCGCAATCAACTGATTTAACACGTCGTAAGTATAGGTTGTCATTGTTCCATTGGCATCCGTTTCCGAGGCAACATTTCCATAGATATCATACTCTTTCTGAACGCTAATTTTCTTGCTTGCATCTATATTCTGCCTTGTCTCAGACAGCATTAGTCCTCTTTGATTATAGGCCATAACCGTGATTAACCCAGTAATAAAATCTACTGTTTTGGTTAGGTTTCCTAGCTTATCATATTGATATATAATACTATGCTCTTTGATACTCTGGTCTGATGGAAAGTTCACACGGGACTGCTTTCCCAGCAGGTTCCATTCAAAGGTGGTTTTGTTTCCATTAGCATCTGTACTTTGTGTTAGCTGAGAGAGTTTATTATAAACCGCACTACTCTTTCTTGTTCCGTTAACATAGGTGGTAAGCACATTTCCGACACCATCATAGTCATAGGACTGTTTTGTTCCGTCTGCAAACATCTGATGTACCATCTGCCCCAGTCCATTGTACTGGTAGCGAACGGTATACTGGTATCCGGCATCTTTGGATTCACTGTCTAAGTAGGAAGCAAGGCTTCCATTCAGATAATAACTGCTTTCGGTTCCGTAGCCTGCAGCTATCTGTTCCTCTAATTCTCCAGTAACAGATAATATTCCCCCTGCATTCAGTTTTTTCTTCACATTACCAAGTGCATCATACTGATATGCTTCTGACACTACACGAACCGGTTGTGTAGCCCAAGTTCCATCTTTCCCTCGTAGAAAATTATTGTAATGTAACACCTTTGCTTTGAGACGATTACACGCATCATAAATATACTCCGTATGCTCCATCTCTTTCACAGATTTATCCGCTTGATAGTTCTTTGGTTGTACTTCCCGAATCGGTCTTCCTACCCGGTCATACTCGTAAGCGGTGATATTGCCCAAGGCGTCTATGGTCTTTACTCTGTTTCCAGCCTTATCGTATTCATAAGAGGTTGTAGCGTTCGGCTTTGCACCTTTTTCATAAGGTCTTGTTTCCGTTCGTATATTCCCATTCCAGTCATAAGTTGTATCGATTTGAATTATGACATCTTTCTTATTCTCTTTTGTGACCTGTTTACTTTCTCTAATCTTCCTGTTTAATGCATCATATTCATAGGTAATTACATTTTGATTGGCATCCTCATAAGAAATCAAGTTATCGTTTAAATCATATTGATAGATACTGTATATCTCTACCTTTTCTTTATTTTCTAAGGAATTATATGAGAATGTATTGGCATCTACTAATTCAACAATACGTACTGGCTTTCCTTTCGGATTATATTCATACCTTGTTTCTTTTGTTCGATTTCCGTCAACCTTCTGTAACCTTTTTGATATATTTCCATTGATATCATAGAA
>NZ_DAMADT010000014.1:90320-104010 GCF_031997925.1 Lachnoclostridium sp.
TCTGAATCCGTTTTTGCTATCTCTAATCCCGTGCGATCAGAATAAACGGTAGAAGCTGTAAATACATCCTCAGGAATTTGTCCATAAGTCACTAGACTTATCCCTTTTTGATAAGTGGTTAATTTGCCGGACTTATTATAATCGTAACCTTCATAAGAATAATATATGGTTCCATTCTTCACTTCCACTGGTTGATAACTATGAATTCTGTTTCCTCGAACATCGTACTGGTATCGTGAAATTGCTCCATTTTGTGCAATTGATTCTAAAAGCGCTCCATCTTCTCTATAGAAGTTTTGCACTTTAGTTCTATCAGGATACGTTATTGATAAGACTTTTCCATCATAATCATAAACGGAAGTAGTCTCAGCGCCTTCATACTCATTCAAATAAATGATTTCTGTAATCTGGCTATTCCCTAGTGACAACTCACTATATCTCTTAGTCGACAGTAATACTTCGAAAGATTCTTCACTATCCTTAAAATAAGTTGACGTCAAACGATCCATAGCATCAAATTCATAACGATAGATACTTCCATTTGATCTTCTTTCTTTTTCTAGGTTTCCGTAAATATCGTAGGTATAGGATGTTATATTTCCCAAAGCATCTTTACTTTCCTTCAGTAAACCGTTGCTATAATAGGTATACTCTATCGATGGCAGTTCTCCCAATTGGTTTGGTTCGAATTGTTTGATAAGTTTACCTGCTGTATTATATACACTTCGTTGTTCACCACCATCCGGATTCGTTGTTTTTACCAGTAATCCGTTGTTATTATACTGATACCTTGTTACTTCGCCCTTTGGTGTTGTTTGGGACATTTTCCAACCAATCGCATTGTATGTATTTTTATTTGAATTACCATCTCCATCAATGGTTACTGAAATATCACCATATTTATCGTACTCATATTTTGTTAAAATACCTGTAGGATCAGTTGTAGTCTTTAGCAGTCCGGATACATTACAAGAGAAGAGTTTGTTAGCTTCTTCCTTCGTATAGTAATCATAAATTGTAATCGCGAAATCTTTTGTATCCGATGTACCAGGCTGATAATTCATATTTAAACTTAGGGCTTCTACCTTTTTTAATAGATTTACCCTATTGCTATCATAAACATACCATATTGCGGCACCTGATTCCCTGATTTCTTTTGTTATATTGTCCTTTTCATCGTATTCATATTGCTTGGTACTTCCATCCGGCTTAATTACTTTTGTAACATTGCCTCTCGCATCGTATTCATATTTTGTAATACCGCCATTAATATCAGTTGTGGCATACACATCCCCATATACATTTCTTCCATTCTCATAGGTATAATAAGTAGTAGTGGAAAGTCCCAGTGGATTCTGAACCTTCGTTGTATACATAGAAGTATCAAACCAATAGGTCCACTTCCTATTTTGGCTGTTGGTTATGGTTGTTTTCCGATTTACCATATCATATTGATAGTTCCATGTATCCTTAAACGCATCCGACGATGAAATAACCTTGTCCTGAGAATCTCCAATCGTATAATCATAGGCTAAAGTTTGTATTAATTCACCACTGGAATCATACATGTTTGTTAAGAATTTCTTGCTATTATAACTATATTTAGTAACATTTCCATCTGGATCAATTACTCTTGTCAATAGAGAATCTTCATACTCATATCGAACTTTCCGATTTTCTATATCCGTAATGTTTTCGATTAACCCTAGTGAATTGTATCCTATGGTGTATATCCGACCTACACTATCTTGAATCGATGTAATTTGATTATTCTTATACGTAATCTGAAGCTGATTTCCACACTTATCTTGCATAGAGACCATTCGACCAGATACATCAAAACCATACTTATACTGATCTAACGTTGTTAAAACTCCACTACCATCCGCATTTCTTATATAATTAGCTCTTGTGTCCTCGGATTTATATTCTGAACCACTTTTTCTAAAACGATGAGCACTGCCATCTGGTAAGGTGATTTCAACCAAGTCCTGTCCTGTAGATTTTCCTTCAAATCCAAAGGTCCAGCCACGTCCAAGTAAGGAAGCTTTTTCATTTCTTGAATTATAGGTTCTACTAAAATTAACCTGAAAACCGATGCTTGGCACTGACATATCGGTACAAGTGACTGAAAAGTTACCGGAGGCCGGATTTACACCACTTTCTCCATAATGAAGTCTTTCTTTGATCCTTGACAGCTGATCCATGGTATACCATGCATCACCTTCTCCCTCTCCTTGACTAATCAAATCATCATCTAAGGTCCCTTCTCCCATATAGGTATCCCGTTCTCTTATTTTATTTGTTAGTGCACCATAAGCATCAACACGTCCTTCTGAAGCTATAATTCCCAAAAGAGCATCACATTTTGTTACTGTTTTTAAAAGATTCTCTTTTATTTGATTGTTGCTTAAAGACTTATTCTTACTTAGCATTAAACCAACAATCCCACTAACATTAGCACTTGCTACTGATGTACCTGAATAATAGTCATATCCATTCTCAGGAATTGTACTTAGAATATTAACCCCCGGTGCTGCCACATCTATTTGCTTTCCTCGATTTGAAAAGGAAGCTAGGATACCCATCGTGTCGATTGCTGCTACCGATATCACATTAGGAATATCAAAACTTGCAGGGTAAACTGGATAATCTGTAGAATCTCCCCCCCTATTTCCTGCTGCACAAACAAACAGTATTCCGCTGTTTTCCATAGCTTCTTTCAGTGCAGGGTTATTGTCTGTTCCTCCGAAGCTACAATTAATAACCTTTACTCCCATGTTCTTTGCATATTCAATAGCAGCAATGGCATCACATGTATATCCAGTAAAACCATCAATAAACTTTAACGGCAAAACCTTTACATTTGGAGCTACTCCAGTGATTCCCTTATTATCCCCAATTGCAGCTATAATACCTGCTACATAGGTACCATGAAGGTCACTTTCAGATGAGTCAAAAACACTGTTATCACCATGATTAAAATCCCATCCGTTCACATCGTCAACATAACCATTCCCATCGTCATCGATTCCATTCCCAGGGATTTCTTTTTTATTGATGAAAATGTTTTTTGCTAAGTCACTATGATTGATATCAATCCCTGTATCCAAAACACCAATGACAATCTCCGCATCCCCTTTGGTGATATCATAGGCAGGTAATACATTCATATCAACTCCCTCTCGACTTTGCTTTCCCTCAATTTCTTTCCCAGTGTTATAAATAGCCCATTGTTCAGCAAATCGTTCATCCATAGGTACTGATGCAACAGTTAATGGGTAGTTTGGCTGTGCATACAGAACATTCGGGTCAGTTTCTAACTCTGAAATAATTTCATGAATTTGAGAAACTTCTTCAACCTCAATAATTGATAACTTTTGCTTATTAAATTGTTTTTTTTGCTTCAATTCTTTTAATTTAAGTTTCGATTTAACTTTTTTACAAGCATTGATATAACCTGATTTATCTTTATACTTTATAATAATATCTGTCGGTTTACTTCGATTCGTATTATCTTTATGACTTTGAATGTTCTCCTTCGTCTCGTCATTCTTTTTTGCATAAGCTAGTGTTTCTGGTGTGATATTAATAGTAGAAAAAATAAGCGAAATAATTAGTAAAGCAGTAATCAACTTTTTAAGCTTTTTCATAAAATCCCCCTTTACTCCCCTTTGTTAACATATGATAACTTATATTCAATATCGACTTGCTTCGTATTTAGAGCTTTAAAACGTATACTGTTAATTATCCCTGAATAAAAATAGTCATCAAACATCGGAATGTTAGCCACTATTATTATCTTCTCTCTTTGACCTTCTCGTTTAATAACAGCTTGCAACTTCAACCATTCAGATCCATTCATTGATTTACTAATGAATGTTGTATATGTTTCTTGCTCTTCTGTATATTCTGACAAATCTACTAATTTCAAATCATCTATTGAATAAGATAATTCCATACGGTATTGAGAATTATTTATTACATTCTCTGAATACAAGCTTAAGCTGAAATCCTCATTTTGGCTAACTTGTAATGTTGTTATTGTATTGGTGAGGTATTCAGTATAATTTGACCATGGTCCGATCATATTATCGTATCTTGCACGAACTCGAATCTTATGGCATAGATGATCTGATAATGACAGATTAATCCATGCTTCATTTGTTGAAAGCGTGATTCCATCTACCTCAATCTCATATGATGTTATTCCATTGATTGGTGTGAATGAAATTTGATAACCCTCTTCAAGTTTTTCAATTGATAACTTTTGTGGTGCACCAATACTAACTGTATATTCTAAGGTTGGGCTCCAATTACTGGTCCCATTTTCATAACATGCTCTAATCGAAAAGGTATATTTTCTTCCTATTAAAGTATCTACTATAGGTAAATAGTTTTTATCAGTCTTTAAGATAGTTTCATTATTTACCTTTACTTCATAACCTATAGCTTCATCCATAGAATTCCAATGTAAGTTTATTTCACCTTGTTCATCTATGTTGCAATAGAAACCTGTAGGCGATTTAGTTAAGTCATTTGTTGTTGTTACTTTAACAGGTTCACTCCAAGCACTTGCTCCACTTCCATTGATAGCCCGTACCTTGATAACATATTCCGTATTAGGTAATATTCCAGTATAGGTATATTGGGACTCATTCGAAATATTTACAATATCGTTTCCTATACTGATTTCATATCCAGTTGCATCTTCCTGTAAATCCCATGAAATAATAATAGAATTTGTTGTTAATTCAGATTGTTTAATTACAGGAATTTTAGGTATCATGCCAGGTACACTGATTGTCACAACTTCTGAATATTCTCCTATTTGATTATTTTCATATAAACAAGCAATTTTTAAAGACAATTGTGTGTTTTGGGATATATCTAATATTAGTTCTGTAGATTCAACACTATACTCGTTGTCATAATCATCGATAATTCGATACCCAATTGCTCCCATGATAGGTTTCCAAGAAACAATCACTTGCGAATTACTCATACGCATTATCCTTATATCATTAGCGTTAATTGATTGGCCTTTTTCATCTTTTATAATCCATTGATTACTCCAATCACTATAACCGCTTATGTTTATGGCACGAACCTGATATACCAATTCTTCATCTGTCTGACTATTTTCTGCAAGATACCGTAATTCGTCTCCGCGGTATATAATTTGTCCATTACACTGTAATTCATATTCCGATGCACCGTCTACAAATGACCATTCCAACAAATTATAGAGACTATTTCTCTTATATATGAGAGTTGGTGCTTCTGTTAATGTTGTCGCTGTAATCATCTGGCTACCAATGAATTCATTGTTTTCCCCATATACTAACAATTTATAGTAATATCGATATCCAGGTGCTAAACCACTAAAAATAATATTAAAATCATTGGTAACTTCTGTTCTCTCATTCGTAACTAAATCAATAATTTCAACCCTTGATATAACATCCTTATTATTAATATGTACTATTGCTTGTGTTTTAAATATCTCAACTTGTATATCTAGATCAATTATATTATTGTTCTCATACAGGATTGTATAAGATTGAGACCAATCACTGACCCCAGTCTCATTAACAGCTCTAACTCGATATACATAATACTCTCCATGCGATGGTGATGTCTCTTGATACATTAACTGATTAGATGGTATAATTTCTCCATTTCTCTCAATCTCATAAGACTCAGCATCTTTTACTCCATTCCAATGTACCTCGATTATTGTTCCAGACATAATAGCTACAACATTCTGTGGTACTGATGGTAGTAATGGGGTAGATTTTATTGTTTGTATATCACTCCACATACTTCTTCCATTCATGTTTCGCGCTCTTAATCGATAGGTATGATAGGAACCAGGTTCTAATCCATTATGTTGATAAAATGCTTCCGTTCCAACGTTGATTATTTGACCATCAATCTCAATTTCATATCCGGTGATATTCTCAAGATTATTCCATGATATTGTAATAGATGTAGCGCTGATATCATAACGAATACCTTCTGGTGTTGACGGTACAAGGCCAAGTGTCTTTTTAACCAAGGTATTACTAGATACTCCAAATCCTTCGTCATTTGCTGCATAAACACAGTAGGAATAGCCCTGTTCAGGAAGTAGATTCCGATCTTCATAGTTGCAAGTCCTTAACCCACTTGCTATAATCTTTCCATCTCTGGTAATTTCATAACTGGTAGCATTCTCAACTTCATCCCAATATAAAATAATAGACTGCCCTTGTGCCGTTGCTTTTAGCTGACTAGGTACTTTAGGTCTAGCTTGACCTGTTTTAAATGCAATGCCTTCCGACCATTCTGTAACTTCATCTATATTATTCAGTGCTCTAACTTTAGCAATGTAATTCGTATCGGCAACTAATCCAATTACCGTACCGTAAGTTTCAGGTCCTACACTGACCACCTTTACTATATTACCTATACTATCAAAAATACCGATTTGATATCTCGTATTATTTGGATTTGATGCTGAAGACCAATTCAATATTACTGAAAAATCTTCATATGAATCTATTTTAATATTATCTGGTACCTTTACTCTAGAATATGTAATATAAGGTAACGTCCATCCACCGTAACCGCCTCGATTTTTTGCTCTAATCCTTATTATGCTTTGTGTATTAGGTTCTTGATTTGGACAGAGTATTAAATTAGTTGTTACCATATCAAGTAATATACCATTCCACTCCACTTGATAACCTTCTACATTATTCATACCATCCCACGCAAAATAAAGCTGATTTTCTTTGTTATAATAGTTATAAATTGAATCATAATCAACTAACCCTGGTACCTCTGGAAGCGTACTTTGTGTAATTATTTTACTCCAAATTCCTTTTACCTCACCAATATTTGCTCTTACTCGGTAAGAATAAGTACTATCCTTAGTCAAATTCTTATGAATATAACGATTATCTATCGTTGTAATATAATCTTTACTACCATTTACTTCTATTTCATAGCTGGTTGCTCGCATGGAAATATCCCAAGTCAGAGTTATCTGTGTTTGAGTGTCTGCAGTAGCCTTTATATTGTTTGGTGCTGAAAGACTTTCTGGTAAAGTGGTAATCGATGCTACACTACTATAATTAGATGTGATTCCGTCTTTATTTTTTGTTTGAACTGAAATATTGTATGTGGTATCAGACACCAGTCCAGTTATAGCAATTTGCTTCGTCGATAATGTAAAGTAACTTATAGAAGATTGTAGACTTCCCGATGCATTTGCATAATACTCCCCAACACGAATACAGTACAAAGTATCTAATGGATTTTCATCCTTAACTTGGACATTTATCGCATTAGGGTTATTTGCACTTAACACAACCGATGGTACCAAAGATAATGTTGCTATAGTTCCATTGTATTTATTGATATGATTTAATTTATCTCGAACCTCAACACTATAAGCATAGGATTGATTTGGCTGTAATGAAGTATATATCATTTCAGATGCAGTAATCCAGTCGCTTACTTGAGTACCAAATGTATAGCGATAAGCATTGGAGTGAAGGCCTGATAATGTATCACTTGCAGTTACCGTTAATGTAATTCCATTTGAAGAAGCCTTCGCAGTAACATTCGATATCACAGGTGCAGACTTATCTACATAAAAGAGTACTGATTGAGATGCTACAGGTGAGATACTGTTTTTAACCTTTACCGTAATTGTATGTTGTCCTTCCGCTAGATTTGCAGCATTAATGCCAGTTGTAAATTGTACTTGTTTCGTGCTTTTAGTATCTGTAACTACTTCTTTTCCTTGAGCAACGGAAACCCCATCCAAAAAATACTCACATGTTAAAGCATCCCCACTATTATCCATGACATTAATTATTACTTTAAAATCCGTTTGTGTTTCTGATAGTACTAAACCAGCAGTTATGTTTGAGATACTTAAATATGGTGGAGTAGTACATATTTGACAATTAGGATTAGCTTCTTTATAACCTTGATACGACTCGGAACCACACGAACATCTTAAATATACGCTATGCCCAGTCGATGTATGGCTGCCGTATGTTTTTGTGGTATAATAACAAACATGGCAAGTGCAAGAATGAGAATCCCTACTAACACTTGCGCCACAATTAACGCAAGTATACACATGATCATCATAACTTCCCCTATGTACACAAGAATAGCTTGATGACAGAGTGTGATTGGAAGGATTGATAGGGTCAGATCGATTTTCCGACGATTTACATGTGGAACATATTCTAATAGAAGTTCCCTGTATTTTGCATGTTGCAACTTGACTTACTTGCCACGCTCCCCAAGTATGACTTCCGTATCCTCCTTCTATTTTTGAGTCTGAAGTAGAACATAATGAACATTTTCTAATGAACACTGCCTGGGTTATACATGTGGCTGCTTGATACTGCGTCCATGAACCCCAAGGATGACTTCCATAATCACCCTCTTTTGTCTCCGATTTCGAACATTTGGAACAAGTTCGTTGTAATGTAGCCTTGACCTTACAGTTACCAGCATTAGTCACACTCCAAGAACCCCAGCCAGTATGATTGCTAGAATTTATAGTTCCATTTTTTTTCTCTATCTGTCCACAGGAACATTTTCTTGTTGATACTTCAACTTGTGTACATGTTCCAGTCGTTGTTACTGCCCATGGACCCCATGCATGCACATGAGGAGGATAACATATGGAACATCCGCTTAGTTTGTCATATGTACTAGTAGCATAATTACATGCTGTTCCGCACTTTGATTGGCAAGCAGAGCTTCCACAATAATAAACTCTTCGATGCCCTCCGCTACTGTGTTCTGAATAATTATAATAGGAGCTTCCCTGATAACAAGTCGTGCATGGACAGGAGGTTAACGCACTAATTACTCCCTCTCCTCCAACATCAATATCTGCTTTAATTGTTTCCTTCGTTCCATCTTCATAAAATATTGTATATTCATAATTACCTTCCTGTAATTTTTTATATGAATTCTTTGCATTTAAGATGCCATGCCCATATTGTTCATGATTCCCTGTTTCTATTGCTCCTTCATATAGGAGGAATTTTATCTGAGCATTTGTTAAATTTTTGTCAAAGCTCCATAAAAGAGAAGCAACACCAGCTACATGCTGGGCAGCTACAGATGTTCCACTTACTATTGTTCTATTTCCAGAAGCATCTACGGTTTGAATGTTTTCTCCTGGGGCAGCGATATCGATATTATTTCCAATACATGAGTAAACAGATATCATATTGTTACTATCTGTCGAACTGACGCAAACAACATCACGAAATGCTGCAGGATATACATTTGTTCGATTACCGCTATTACCAGCAGCAGCTATTAATAAAATGTTGTTTTGAGAAGCCTTTTTTACTGCTTCTTCAAGTATTTTTGAATATCCAGTCCCTCCAAGACTAAGAACAATAATATTTATTCTATTTTCAATAGCCCAATCGATCCCATTAATTATGTTGCTATACCTTCCTTGACCCGTAGAATCTAAAATTTTCACAGAGTACAAATTTATATCAGGAGCAACTCCTACGAATCCACTACCATTATTAGTAGCAGCAATTATATTAGCCATTTCAGTTCCATGACCATTATCATCATCATAGCTCGTAATTCCGTCTACAAATGATATTCCACCGACAACATTTAGTTCACTGTTATTCAAATTTATTCCAGTGTCAAATACTGCCACATTCATACCTTTTCCGGTAATTCCTTGTTGAAACAGTTCAGGTGCACTTATTCTATTAATATTCCACGTTATCTCATCACCCAAAGCAGAGTACTGTGAATCTGTTCCTGTCTCAAGAATAACCTCTTCAATATAGTCATCCAAATGTTCTTCAAAATGTTCTTCCAATTGATCAGACTCAACATCTAAAGTATCATCGTTGAATATCTCATCTGAATCAGGATTGCTCTCATTTATACCTTGTTGTGTACTATCATTTACTTCATTCTTTATATCTAAACATGCTACTAGATAATCTTCTTCAATTAGTTCTATATCATTATCATTTTTCAAATCATTAATTTGATTTTCATCGATATTTACCACATATGTATTCTTTTTTTTAAGTTTCTTAAAGTCCTTCATTTTGCTTTCGGATTTTTTAGTTTTCAACTTACTATCTAAATCTTGTATGCTATCTTTATATTTTACTATAAATTGCTTATATGACTTTTTTTCTTCTTTATCTAGTTTGTTCTTTGAATATGCTTGTACTGTACTGGAAAATAAAAAAATTACACATAGCAATAATGTAAGAATTCTTGTACGTTTTCTCATTCTTTTCATGGTTAGACCCTTTCTAAGTTTAAAATTCTACTCCCATATAATCAATTTCATTTTTCGAATGTAACTATATACTATACATCATTTATTATATAGAATTCGATTCTTCTTAATATTTCCGTACAGCGTAAGTATTAGAGTTAATATCTGAGTAATTAAAATAAAAAAATCTTATGATTTTGCTTTAATACCACTTAATCCGATTCTAATGCTGCTTTAAATAAACATCAAAGTTAGCACTAAAGATTTCTGTTTCTCATAAATCCAAGTTGTAATTAAAGTAAGTTCATTTCCCTATTTGAATTTACTTTTATGAATTGTAATATAATCCATAGAATGCAAATATTTAATAAATCAATTATTAAAAGCCTCCCCTCTAATATCATTTTAATAAATTTACTGGAATATTTTTACAATTATTAGCATTCTATCACATGTTTCAATTTTCTGCATTATAAACTTTTATTAGAGCAAATTGAAAATCAAAATTATAATTCACTTAAACAATGTCTAAAAGTAAATATCTTTAAGTTTAGTAGTTTTAGTCGATTCCACTCAAAAATTAAAGTAAAATAAAGATTTTTTCTTTAAATGTTAGAAAGAATCGTAATTAATAATACATTTAAATACAAAAAGCCATGGAACAAAAGTGTAAATCACCTCATTCTATGGCTTATCTATATTTATTTAATTTTGTTAATATAGACTACTTATTACTGAAATCTTTGAATTCCTCCAATCTAACCCTTTAAACCAGTAGTCGCTATTCCTTCCACAAAAACTTCAGTTCTATGAAAAATAAATAATTAGTGGTAATACTTAATTCAGAATCTGTTCAGAATGCTCTTACTATAATTATTCCAAAAAAAATAAAGATTGTTGAAATTATAGTTTTTATTAAGATATGCTCCTTGTCCCCTCTAGTGATTGAAATTATGAAAGATACTAACAATGACATTACAAATAAAATAATCAAATCAAATATGTTATACATATCATCCCCCTCTTCTTTCAATCTTTTTGCTTTTGTTTAAAATAGTCTCATGACCTCAGCATTTTCTGTTTTATATAAGAAAAACCTCCCAGTGTCTGACTATCAAAGTCACTAGGAGGTGAAGGTATTGCTTAATAATTGTATCAATAAATTATTAAGCAAAAAGGATAAAAAATTTCATTCATGCATTATTTTATATTGAAGCGTTAAGAATTTTTGCTTCTTTTAAATCTATTTTTGCTTTATGTCCATGCTTTTCTAGTAAGTGTAATAAATTACCACCATTAAGCAGTGTTAATGGTTTATTTTTTACAAACTCATAAGCATCAGGGCCATAATCAGCTGTTGTTACCAAAATACCTTTGGTCGCTCCTTCATTCATAACAGTACCATATAAGTCACGTACAGCAGATACACCTACAGTATTAGTATAACGCTTAGCTTGTATCACTAGCTTCCCACCTCTTATAGGATCTGGGTCAAACGCAACCGCATCAACCCCACCATCCCTACTTGCCTGAGTAACTTTTACTTCACCACCATTAGACGAAAATTCTTTCTCAAATAATTCTCTTATAAGATGCTCAAAGTCTTCCCAAGGTATAGCAGCTAAGTTAGTTGAGTCATCTAATTTGTTGGTTACATTATATGATTCAACAAAACGTTTATCATTTTTATTTAAGGTTAAAATTGGCTGTATTGGTGTAATACCTGCAAGTTTTGAACTTCCAATACCCTTTAAATTTTTAAAGCAAGCTTTCGGATCTACATTCTTTAAATCAATAATATTGAAAACTTCTTTTTTTACCTGTATACTAATTATACAGGCGTCCTCACGATTACCAGTAGCTTTATTTAAAAAGTTAATCCAACCATTTAATGAAATTGCGTCTAATGCATTTATAACATCTGCCTGAAATTCTTCATATAGTACTCGTAAAATCAATTTATATATTGTTGTATCAAATAGTTTTTCTAGAACAGTATTATTAAAATAAAGCTCATTGAGTTCATTTTTTGAGGCTACATATTTCACTTCTTTGATGTTTGGATATGCTTCAATTTCCGGAAGCATATAATCTATAATAAGAATTTTGGTTTCTGGATTATAGTCAATATCAAATTTCTTGTTAATAAAATCAGGTAATATGGAGTCACTAAGAACCATATCGCAGTATTTAATAATTGATTCAGTATCATTATTGTAGTATTTCGACTTAAAGTTTTCAATTCCGGCATTAAAATCATTTTGTTTATTAATATATTCTGCTTCCCTATCATTCCATTCGTAGACTTTAAACTCATATTCTTCTAAACTTTTTTGATGTTGCTCTATTAGTTGAGAATTACACAAAGTCTTTTCTTTATATAAAGTATCAATGTCTTCATATACTAATTTGTAATTTTGTTCTGCTTTAATGATTGCTTTATTCTTTAAAGACTTAAACAAACCTGTTAGGATATTAAATTTTGGTTGAAATTCCGAATCATTTTTGTCAGGATAAGCTGGTAATACAGCTAGTACTGGTTCAGATGGTTTTAATGGATAAGGCTCTTTAAATTCACTTCTATCCATTAATGCTTCCCAATCTATTGTATGATCAATTTCTAAAGAACTAACTAATATATCTTCAACTTCACTAATTTTTTCTTCAGCTTCTTTAGTTTTTCTTAAAGCTTCATCTACACTGGCTTTTTTTAAATCCTCTATACGTTTCTTTTCTTGAATCTCATTCCACTTTTCATTCCATTTTTCTACTTGAACACGGACTTTATTGTTAAGTATATCTCTCTCTGGCGCAGATATTACTTTGTGTTCCTTCAAACCTTCATGCAATATTTCTTGTTGATAACGTAAAACTTTTGTTCCATTAACATTCCAAACATTATCAACCTTCCCATAGCCTATTAGGCCTTTATCAAAACTTCTCGAACCTGCCACCTTAACACTCCCTTTGTATAATGCTAAATTGTACCATATTTCATTTGCATCCATTATATTACATAAATACTTAAAATACAAATAAACTATTATTTTTTTACATATAACCATAATGCTAGTATTACAAAATCTTAAAAAATTACTCGAAATTGAAAAACTAGGACATGGTAGCCTTATGCGGCTCCCGTACGCCGGTCATTTTAGTCTTGTAATTTCTTGTCTAGTTTTAATTAAAGCCAATTACATTGATAACAAAACGTCTAAAATTTTATAACAATTAATTTTCTAAAACTTCGTTAAAATACAAACAAGCTGCTGTCAGACTAATCTTACGTTAGTTTGACAGCAGCTTGTTTTTTTATCAGATCTTTTTTAACTATTCCGCTTTTGCAGCGTTTCTACCTGCAATACGCCCAAATACAGTAATATCTGCAATTGCATC
>NZ_DAMADT010000015.1:0-5983 GCF_031997925.1 Lachnoclostridium sp.
CAACTACGTGAAATTCATAAAAATTACGAAGCTCACATTCGCTTTGCTTCCTTACTTGGTTGTGGAATGGTTGGAACAGAGACTGGAGCAGTAAATAAAGAATATGCCTATGAGCCCGCAAATCACTCAGAGGAGGCATTAGATATCTTTATTAAGAATTTACGCCCTGTAGTAGAATACGCGGAAAAAATGGGTGTTATCGTTGGAATAGAGCCTGTTTACAAACATATTATGAGTGATATTAAAAGAACGAGAAAGGTATTAGATGCTATTAATTCACCAAATTTACGTGTCATCTTTGATGCAGTAAATGTAATGTCACTAGATAATTACAAGAATCAGGATGAAATTATCGAGGAAGCCTTTGAATTAATTGGTGAAGAAATTGATGTTCTCCATATTAAAGATTTCATAGTTAAGGATGGGAATATTGTGTCTAGACCACTTACTGTTGGAGAAGGTTTATTAAATCTGCCATTGCTTATGAAACTTGCAAAAGAGAAGAAACCTATGATCCATATGCTCTTAGAGGATTCTGTTCCAGAGAATGCAGTTGCATCTAGGGATTATATTAAGAAATGTTATGAAGAGGCTTAAGTTTTTTAAATTGTGTTGTAATTACCTATATACAAGTCATGAATAAAAACTCTCCGAGGGATACGCATTCACCCTGTGGGTTTGGCAAGACGAAGTATATTCGCATAGATAATATATCCCCCTTAGGATTGTGTCTTGGGAAGCCTGTAGTTGTAATTACTTAAAAAACATCTTAGAATGAAAAAGCGTTCTAAGATGTTTTTTTATTTTTTACCTAATTTATGATTACAAATTGTGTTTTCCTTTAAAAAACTGGCTCTTTTCACTGAATCATTACCATATTTATTACGGATAGAGTCAATGGCAGAATCTAGTTTCTTAAATTTTTCTGACTGCTTGTTATCAAAAAGACTGATTTGTGAAAAATCCGTATCGTCTAATTTGGTAGTTCGAATACCTAATAAACGGATTGGAGAGTTGTCCCAAAACTCTTCAAATAAACGGCAAGCAGCCTCATAAATTGTTGTTGTCGTATTTGTTTGATATGGTAAGACTGTTTGATGGGTATAAGTTTGGAAATTAGTATATTTAATCTCAACAGTGATGCAGCTACATGAAACATTAGAGGAGCGTAGTCTTGCACCAACGGTTTCACTTAATGCAAGTAAGACTTGTTTTGCTGTTGTATTATCAATGACATCTTGACTTAAGGTGATACTGTTTCCACAACCTTTTGCCTTCGTATCAGCATCCTCAACCGGTTCTTCATCAATACCATTTGCATACTCATGAATTAGGGTACTATATTTGTTTCCTAGATGCGTTCTTAGGATACTAACATCTGTATGTGCTAAATCGTAGATGCTACGAATGCCTAAGACATTAAATTTCGCTTTAGCGGACTTTCCAACAAAAAATAATTCCTCAACAGGAAGAGGCCACATCTTCTCTGATATTTCGGATGGAAATAAGGAATGGCAAAGATTCGGTTTTTTAAAGTCGGAAGCCATCTTTGCAAGAAGTTTGTTGGTAGAAACTCCAATATTTACAGTAAAACCTAATTCTTTCATAACTCGTTCTCTAATTTGGCTAGCGATATCCATAGGAGTACCAAATAGATGATAAGTATCAGTCATATCGAGGAATGCTTCATCAATACTAAATTGGTTAAGCGTAGGTGTATATTCTAATAAAAGTTTCATTAATCGTTCTGAATAGCTTGTATATACTTCAAAATTAGGGGGGACTACCACCAAAGAGGGACACTTTTGAAGTGCTTGCGTTAATGGCTCCCCTGTTACAATGCCATAAGATTTAGCTTTGGTGGATTTTGCTAGAACGATACCATGCCTGCTTTGCTTATCACCACCTACTGCGGAAGGAATCGTACGTAAGTCTAACGCCTCGGAATTTGATGTTAAACGATGCACAGATTCCCAGCTTAAGAAAGCACTATTCACATCCACATGAAAAATTAGTCGTTCTTTTTTTATCATATCTCTCATTTCCTTAATAATAAATACAATTTATTAAATATCGCTGTAATGGAACAGATTCATTAAAATTATTCTTCATTTTAAAATTCTGATATAAGTATAGTATCTCAGTTTCAATCTGTTTCATGAAATAACCATTAATATTATTATAGGAAACATAAGTTCGAATGTAAAGAGGGATTTATATTACGTTTTCAATCAACCGCACTTCTTAAAACATTCATCAACATCAATATCAACTAAAATGACGTCAGGACCTACTTGACAAATGCATGACCAAGGTATGATATATTCGTGATCTCTTCCTAAAAGACCCCATATTTTTGGTGGTCCTGGAACGATGATAGCTTCAATGCATCCAGTGACAGCGTCAAAAATAATGTCACATACAAAGCCTAACCGTTTGGCATCTCTACAATTAATGACTTCTTTATTCCGCATTTCAAATAATCGCATATGATAGATCCTCCCGTTTTTTAATATCATATGAAGAAAATATAAAAACATGATTGACTATATGCTTGACCTATGGGAATTTATTCAATATAATGAAAGTAGAGATTACGGTTAACATGTGCGGGCTAAAATAATAATGGGAGGTACCGTATGAAGTGTCCATTTTGTGGAAAAGAAAATACAAGAGTAATTGACTCAAGACCAGCAGATGACTGCAGTTCCATTCGACGCAGAAGACAATGTGATGAATGTTCCAAACGTTTTACTACTTATGAAAAAGTAGAAACGATACCTTTGGTGGTAATTAAGAAGGATAATAATCGTGAACCTTACGATCGTTCCAAAATTGAAGCAGGTGTATTTCGTTCCTGCCATAAGCGCCCGATTTCCGTAGACCAGATTAACGCACTCGTTGATGAAGTGGAAAACACTATTTTTAATTTGGAAGAAAAAGAAGTTCCAAGTAACAAAATCGGTGAAATTGTGATGGATAAGCTAAAGAATTTAGATGCTGTAGCTTATGTTCGTTTTGCTTCCGTTTATCGTGAATTTAAGGATGTCAATACCTTTATGAATGAATTAAAGAAGATACTCGACCATGAACATGCTTAAAAGTGTATAAAGATTACAAACCTCCAAGGGGTATATGACCTTTTGGAGGTTTTTTAATCTATTTAAACGCAGTATTTATCAATATAAATATTTCATATAATGTGTAGGTCAAATACAATAACAGTGTTATTTTGGTAATATAGTTAATTACAAAATTCAATATAAGTTGTAAAATAATGGTTGCACAAAGGAGAAAATATACATTTATTTTATTATAAATTTAATGAAGTATGCTTTTAGGTTCAAGATGAATAAAATCATGATAGTTGCTTTAAGTAAAGTTGCTTTTTCTTGTTTATTAAAAACTCATTGATACTAAGATACGAGTCTGCTATAATACCTTTAGGTATTTGCTTTCCTTGGAGAGGGGAAAGGATATTAGATGTTTAGTAAATCATTTTCTGCTGCGATTGATGGAATTGATGCCTTTATCGTGAATGTAGAGGCAGATGTAAGTGATGGACTTCCTAGCTTTGATCTAGTTGGATTTTTAGGTTCCGAAGTGAAGGAAGCGAAAGAAAGGGTAAAAACAGCAATACGTAATTCTGGTTATTCGTTGCCACCAAAACATATCACTATCAATTTATCACCAGCTGATGTAAAAAAAGAAGGAACTGCCTTCGATTTGGCAATTGCCATAGCAATTCTAACCGCTTCTGGTTATATTCCCACTGAATATTTGGAACAAACATTATTGATTGGAGAACTTAGTTTAGATGGAAAGATTCGTCGTGTAAATGGAATCCTTCCGCTTATTTGTACTGCCCAAAAACAAGGATATAAACGCTGTGTTATACCGAAGGATAATGCAAAAGAGGGGGCAGTAGTTAGCGGAATTGAGGTGATTGGAGTCGAGAGCCTTAGACAGACTGTGGAGTTACTCTCGGGCATGATGACAATACTTCCTGAATTTGTAGATGTTACTTCACTGTTCTTAGAACAAGAGGAAAAGAATCTGGATTTTTCTGATATTGTCGGCCAAGTGACTGCAAAAAGGGCAATTGAGGTATCTGTTGCTGGTCAACATAATATCATGATGATAGGGACTCCTGGCTCTGGAAAAACGATGCTAGCAAAAAGAATTCCTTCCATTATGCCAGAATTAAGCTTTGAGGAGAGTCTTGAAATATCTAAGATTTATAGCGTATCCGGACAACTTGACAATAATCGTATCTTGATCCTAGAGAGACCATTTCGTTCTCCTCATCACACAATTACTCAAACAGCACTCATTGGTGGAGGACGATGTCCAAGACCTGGAGAAATCAGTTTAGCAGCCCATGGTGTGTTGTTTTTAGATGAGCTAACCGAGTTTGATAATCGGACCTTAGAAGTGCTTAGACAGCCGTTAGAAGAGAAGGTAGTAACGATATCAAGGCTTCATGCCACCTATACATATCCAGCTAATTTTATGCTTGTTGCAGCTCTTAACCCATGCAAATGCGGTTATTATCCTGATCGAAGTAAGTGTAAATGTTCCCTGCAGCAAATCAAACAATATATTGGAAAAATTTCAAGACCACTACTAGATCGAATTGATATTTGTGTTGAAACGATTCCAATCGCGTATAAGGAATTAACTTATGGAAAGAGTAACGAGTCCTCCTCCATAATTAGAGAACGTATAAAAGAAGCAAGAAAACGACAATTAAACCGTTATCAAAAAAGCGGTAAGTATTTTAACTCTCAACTTTCACCTTCGGAAGTCAAAAAATATTGCTCTCTTGGAGAGAAAGAACAAAAAATATTAGAGCAGGCGTTTACTTCTATGAACTTAAGTGCACGAGCATATCATCGCATTTTAAAAGTTGCACGTACCATTGCGGATTTAGAGGGGAAGGATTCTATCGAAAAGCATCATTTAATCGAAGCAATCGGTTATCGAGGTGTAGATAGAAAGTATTGGGGGGAAGTATGATGGATTGTGTTAAAAAGAACCGATTACTGTGGTATTGGATATCGAAAAACGAAGGGATTGGACATAAGACGACCGTTATGTTATTAGATGCCTTTCATTCCATTGAAGGAGTTTATCAAGCAAAACATGAGGAGTTATTGAAACTTAACTTAAAGGAAGAAGTAATAGGTTATCTAAATAAAAAATATTCAATAGAAGAGTTAGAGAATGAATTCGATCATATGAAAAAACGTGGGATTCATTTTATTTGCATAGAAGATGAAGAATATCCAGAAAAATTAAAAAAACTTTATGATGCACCTTGGTTTCTATATTACCGCGGAGAACTACCAAATGATAACCTTCCTTCCATTGCTGTCATTGGAGCCAGAGATTGTAGCGCCTATGGTAGTGACGTTGCTTATTATTTTTCAAAAGAATTAAGTATGCTTGGAATACAGATAATCAGCGGACTTGCAAGGGGCGTGGATGGTATGGCTCATAAGGGTGCAATAAGCTGCGGCGGTAAAACATATGGTGTGATTGGTAATGGACTTGATTTATGTTATCCAAGAGAAAATTATGGACTGTATCAAGAGGTTAATTTACATGGCGGAATTCTTTCGGAATATCCAATAGGTTCTAAGGCGTTACCGTATCATTTTCCTTTAAGAAATCGAATAATAGCTGCACTTTCTGATGGAATTTTAGTAGTGGAGGCTAGAGAAAAAAGCGGTACTTTGATTACGGTAGACAGTGGGTTAGAGCAAGGAAAGGACATTTTTGCATTGCCTGGAAAGTTAACCGATGAGTTATCAAAAGGCTGTAATTTATTAATTCAAAACGGAGCAAAACTAGTTTTAAGTCCAGAGGATATTCTGGTGGAACTTAGAAATCAGTATTCTTCTTTGTTAGGTGTTAAAACAAATGCAACATTATTAAAAAAAGAAGATTTAACCGAGATGGAGCAAAGGGTTTACTCTTT
>NZ_DAMADT010000015.1:5993-23202 GCF_031997925.1 Lachnoclostridium sp.
ATCGTATCAGGCTATTCATGTTGAAGAGCTGCTGGTGAAAACAGATTTAAATCAAGGACAGCTATTAGAAGCTTTGTTTGAATTGGAGAGCAAACAGTATGTTAGATTGATTACTGGGCAGCAGTATATAAGGACGTTGTAATGAAGAGGAGTTGTTATTCTTGTAAGGGCTTGCATATGTATGGCAATGCGCATTAAGGTATCAAGCGAAGGGGAAGATAGGTCGTAAGAGTATTGATAGTTAGTAAGTAAGGTGGTAATCTATTTATAGAGATTATTTTTATTTGCTTAAGGAGTGTTAATATTGAAAAATTTCAGTAGGACAGATTTGATGTTTTCATTATGCGGATTGAATTGTAACCTTTGCACAATGAAATTGGACAATTATTGCCCAGGATGTGGCGGAGGATCAGGTAATCAAGGATGTTCCATTGCAAAGTGTAGCTTGCTACATCAAGGCATTGAGTATTGCTTTCTTTGTGAAGAATACCCATGTAGTAAATACGAAGGCATAGAAAAATATGATTCTTTTATCACACATCGAAAACAACTAAGTGATATGAAAAAGGCACGAATGGTGGGTTTAGATAGATATCACTTGGAATTAGAGGGAAAAGCTGAAATACTAAGATATCTACTTGAAAATTATAACGACGGAAGGAGAAAAACATTCTTTTGTCTAGCAATTAATCTACTAGAGGTTAGCGATATAAGGGAAGTAGTTGAGAAACTAAAAAAGCAAATAGATCTAAATCATAAAACAATGAAAGAAAAGGCTTTGGTTGCTGTATCACTATTTCAAGAAATAGCAGATAAGAATAACATCTTACTTAAGCTCAATAAAAAGCCATCGAAAAAGTAGTGCGGTATTTGTTCTGTAAGTAAAATGGGGTAAAGAGGGGGAAAAAGAAATTATACCTTTCTCTTTACCCTTTTTTGCTTTATCATTTATCATATGGGTTGAAAACAAGAGTAAAATGCTTTATGATAGCATCTACAGGTAACTGAATCTTGCTTTCTGCGTAAATTCTCCTTATATAATAAGGAATAAATAAAACATATCAAAAGATTATATTAATATTTAATAATAATTAGTTAAGATAATTCATATACTTGTAACGAAAAAAGACCAAGAATCTCTTTGAGAATTGTTGGTATATTACGAGATATAGGGTATATTATCGGAAATTGTAACACTATCATAAACATATTTATTAAAATTTTACTTGAAAGCAAATTAGAAATAGTATATGATTATTTGAGTTTAGAGCTAAAAAAATGGGAAATTATTCTTAATTGAGTAGAAAATAAGGTTAGACAATAATGCATTAATTTTAAGAAGATTATAGTCTACTGATATATATGAGGGGAGTTTATCAATGCCAAAATATTTAGTAATAGTAGAATCACCAGCAAAGGCAAAAACAATAAAAAAATTTTTAGGAACTAATTATGAAGTTCTTGCATCAAACGGTCATGTAAGGGATTTACCAAAAAGTCAGATGGGAATTGATGTTGAGAATGGATTTGAACCCAAATACATTACAATTCGGGGAAAAGGAGATTTATTAGCAAAACTCCGTAAGGAAGTAAAAAAGGCAGATAAAGTATATCTCGCAACTGACCCTGACCGTGAAGGAGAGGCGATTTCTTGGCATTTATCACAAACGTTAAAGTTAGATGATAAGAGCGCAAGCAGAATTACTTTCAATGAAATCACAAAGAATGCAATTAAAAATTCGATTAAAGAAGCTCGTGAGATTGATATGAATCTCGTGGACTCTCAGCAAGCAAGAAGAATGTTAGACAGAATGGTTGGTTATAAAATTAGTCCGCTTCTTTGGGCTAAGGTTAAAAGAGGATTAAGTGCTGGTAGAGTACAGTCTGTAGCACTTCGAATCATTTGTGACCGTGAAGAAGAAATTAACGATTTTGTACCAAAGGAATATTGGAATTTAGATGCTTCATTTAAAGTAAAAGGTGAAAAAAAGCCATTGATTGCAAAATTCTATGGAGATACGAAAAAGAAGCTTGCCATAGAATCCAAAGAAGAGATGGATAAAATATTAGCAGATTTAAAAGACGCTCAGTTTAAAATTACGGAAGTAAAGCGTGGAGAACGTCAGAAGAAGGCTCCGCTACCATTTACCACAAGTACATTACAACAAGAGGCTGCGAAGCTTTTAAACTTTTCCACACAAAAAACAATGCGTATTGCCCAACAATTATATGAAGGCGTGGATGTAAAAGGGCATGGAACGATTGGTTTGATATCTTACCTACGTACAGATTCTATCAGAGTTTCGGAAGAAGCAGATACAGCTGCAAGAGAATTTATCAAAACTCAGTACAAACCAGAGTATGTGAATAGTCAGGACGTTAATAAAACAACTGGGAAAAAGATTCAAGATGCTCATGAAGCAATAAGACCAACTTATGTAGATTTAACACCGGTAATTGTAAAAGAATCTCTAAGTAGAGAGCAATTTCGTTTATATCAACTAATATGGAAAAGATTCATTGCAAGTCGTATGCAGCCAGCCAAGTATGAAACCTCTACAGCGAAAATCGATGGAAATGGATATCGATTTACAGTAGCATCCTCTAAGCTTATATTTGATGGTTTTATGGCTGTTTATGCGAGTGATGATGAGGAAGAAGAAAATACAAACTCCAATATGATGTCCTTATCCGAGGATACACAATTAACATTTGAAGAATTTAATTATAGTCAACATTTTACACAAGCGCCACCACATTATACAGAAGCTGCATTAGTAAAGTCGCTAGAGGAGTTAGGTATCGGTAGACCAAGTACTTATGCACCGACGATAACCACCATCATTGCTAGACGTTATGTAATCAAAGAAAATAAAAACCTTTATGTGACAGAGCTTGGAGAAGCTGTTAATAGAATAATGAAACAAGCTTTTCCATCCATTGTTGATGTGAATTTCACAGTAAATTTAGAAGCTTTATTAGATGGCGTTGAGGATGGAGTTGTAAATTGGAAGACAGTAGTAAGTAATTTCTATCCTGACTTAGAAAATGCAGTACAAGATGCCGAAAAGCAATTGGAGCAAATAACAATTGAAGATGAAACGACAGACGTTATCTGTTCTGAATGTGGAAGAAACATGGTAATTAAATATGGTCCACACGGAAAATTCTTAGCGTGCCCTGGATTTCCAGAATGTAGAAATACAAAACCTTACTTTGAAAAAATCGGTGTTGCATGTCCATTATGTGGTAGTGATATTATTATAAAGAAAACAAAAAAAGGCCGTAGATTTTATGGCTGTGAGAATAATCCGGAATGTGAATTCATGTCTTGGCAAAAACCATCTGGAAAGTTATGTCCAATATGCAAAGGAATTATGGTGGAAAAGGGCCAGAAATTAGTTTGTGTCAATGAAGGCTGTGGACATGTAGAGAATAAAGAATAAAAGTTTGATAAGAAAGTGTAAAACAGTAAGAATGATATAAAATCATTAGTAAAGAGAGATAACTTCGAACTTTTTAGGGAACTTTCTCTTGCAAAATGGTTTATAATGAGATTGTAAGAGAATTGGCTACAATCTCATTTTTTTTCAAATAGTCTTAACTTTTGAAAAATAACAGAAATAATGTTATGAAATGTGTGTCAAAATAAGAAATTTACTATTGTTTTTTAAAAAAGAATGTGATAGAATGTAACATAGATTAAAAGGTATATTATACCACATGTGATATGTATGTTATGAATTAGGCCAAAATAAGGTCACGGGGGTTCTTACATGAGCGTACAGTTGTTGGATAAAACCAGAAAAATTAATAAGTTATTACACAATAATAACTCACACAAGGTAGTATTTAATGATATTTGTTCCGTACTTAGTGATATCTTAGAGTCCAATATTCTTGTGATAAGCAAGAAAGGAAAAGTACTAGGTATTAAAAACAGAACAGATATTACTCCAATCAATGAATTGATTAAAGATTCAGTAGGTGGTTACATCGACGGAATGTTGAATGAACGTCTACTAAACATTTTATCAACAAAAGAAAATGTGAATTTAGCAACCTTAGGTTTTGAATTTGACGGTGTGAATGATTATCAGGCAATTATTACACCAATCGACATCGCCGGTGAGAGACTTGGAACCTTGTTCTTATATAAGAACAAAGACCAATATTCTATTGACGACATAATTTTAAGTGAGTATGGTACTACCGTAGTAGGGCTTGAGATGATGCGTTCCGTGAATGAAGAAAATGCGGAAGAAAACAGAAAGGTACATATTGTACGATCTGCTATCAGCACACTTTCTTTCTCTGAATTGGAAGCAATCACTCATATATTTGAAGAACTAGAAGGAAATGAAGGTATCTTAGTTGCCAGCAAGATAGCAGACCGCGTAGGTATTACAAGATCTGTTATTGTAAATGCACTTAGAAAATTTGAGAGTGCAGGCGTTATTGAATCCAGATCTTCTGGTATGAAGGGAACTTATATTAAAGTTCTCAATGATGTAGTTTTTGAAGAATTAAAAAAGATGCATTAAATCATAACAGGCTTATAAGGCAACTTATGAGTCTGTTTTTTTGTGAAAATTATCTTATAATTAGTTATTTGTATAAATTCAATTAGTTTCGTTTATAAGAATTATTTCGTTTAATTGATAGATTTAACTAAAAAAAATAATTATTAACCAAATTGTTTGAAAATAATATGCTAAATTATATAGGAAAAAAGTAGTTGTTGTAATTTTAGCAAATTTATGAAACAGTTGGCTTTACTGAGGTTTTTCCGTAATAATACCGTAAGGAAATTTTAATAGTACATATTACTTATTTTTAAAAGTTGTCAGAAATATTATAATTCGTTTATACGACAAAAAGATTCATTAATTTACTAAAAGATACAAAATCTAGTGTAATTCATCAATATTTTTAAATATACCTTGTGTTTTCCAGGGCATTTATTTATAATAGGTAAAGATTATTCAATAAAATGTCAGACAATCATAATAATGGAAGAAATTCTATACGAAATCTTATAAAAAGTGTTTTTAAATTATAAAAAATTACTAGGGCAGTACTACCTAGATGAAAGAGGGAGAAAAAATGATTGGTTCGAACGCATTCGGTTATGTTAACGTGCTGAATAAAGCTGCAGATGCCAGTGTGATACGCCAGGAGCTACTAGCTAATAATTTAGCCAACAATGATACGCCGGACTACAAACGTAAAGATTTAAACTTTGAATCGTATTTGAAGAAGGAGTTAAAAGGGGAAGAGGATTTGGATAAGCGAGTAGCAAATGCGAATCTATCAAAACTAAATGGGTCAATATACACAGACAGAGCAAATTTAAGTTATCGATACGATGGTAATAACGTAGATGTTGATGTAGAAGAAGGATATATAGCAGAAAATCAAATTCGTTATTACACATTATTACAAACTATGACTGAGGAATTTCAACGCCTTAGAATGGTGTTATCAAGATAATAGGGGGGTAATGTAATGTCTATTTTTAATGGCATGAATATTAGTGCAAGTGGTATGTCGGCTCAACGACTTAGAATGGATATTATCTCTCAGAATATTGCAAACGTAGAAACTACGAGAGATGAGAATGGTAATCCGTATCGCAGAAAAACAGTTGTATTTTCAGAAAGAGAGTCAGATGGCTTTGGTACTGTATTAGCACAAACAGCTGCTAGTAAAGCTTCTGACAAGCAGGGGAATGGCGTTAAGGTTACTGCGATAGTAGAAGACCATGTAACAGCGATGAAAAGAGTATACAATCCATCCCATCCAGATGCAGATCAAGACGGATATGTAACCATGCCGAATGTAAATACGGTGACTGAAATGACAAACTTAATCAGTGCAACACGTTCTTATGAAGCTAATGTTACAGCATTTAATGCTACAAAAAATATGCTTTTAAAAGGTCTTGAAGTAGGCAAGTAAAAGAGGGAAAGGGGATTACAATGGATATCACTAGTATTTCATCTGTTCAGGGACTTGGTTCTCTTAAGAATGGAATCGTAAATGGTTCAGAGAGTGCAACTAAAAATCGTAATCAAGCATTTGAGACTATGTTTCAGTCTGCACTTGATATGATAAAAGGAACGCAAGCTTATACAGACCAAGCAGAACAGGCAGCAATGGATTATGCGATGGGTGTAACAAATAGCACTCATGACTTGCAGATTGCGCAGACAAAAGCAAGTATTTCTTTGCAATATACCGTAGCAGTTCGCAACGCGGTTTTGGATGCATACAAGGAGATTATGCAACTACAATTTTAGCATACGAGGGTTAAATAATGCAGGAACGAATAAAACAGATACCTGTTCGCTTATTAGAAATATGGAAGAAATATAGTAAGAAGCAAAGAATAATTATTATCAGCGTAGTAAGTTCTGTTATCTGTGCTTTATTACTTCTTATCTTTCTACTTGGCAGAACGGAATACGTAGAGCTCATAGAACTAGAGGATACCAAAACTGCGTCACAAGCAATTGAAATTCTTAAGGAGAATGGTATCGCTTATCAATTAAAAGATGATGGTGTAACAGTCTTAGTAGATGATACGAAAAAGACAGAGGCAAAGTTATTGATAGCGGATAGTGAAATTGCTTCGAAAGCAAAGCTAAGTTTAGAACAATTACTAAACAATGATATGTCTACCACAAACTATGATAAGCAAACAAAGCTTCATCTATATTACCAAGGTGATTTAGAAGAGTTATTAAAGAAACAGGAAGGGATTGATGATGCAAGAATCAGTTATTTACCTTCCGATAAAAGATCAAGCATTTTAGAACAAGAAAAAGAAATTAGTTGTAGTATTTTTCTTACAATTAATAATAAATTTAAAAAATCCTCTGCGGAGGCTATTGCAATTACAGTTGCAAATAGTTTAGGAAATGAAACTACGAATAAGGTTAAAGTAATCGATCAGTATGGTAATTTACTATACAATGGACCAGAAGATGAAGAGAGTGAATACACGAATAAAAACTTAGAGTTTCGTCAAGCGGTATTAGCTGATTACACTGAACGAGTAGTGCGCTTTGGATTAATGAACGGTTTTGACTATGTAGAGCCAAGTTTCGCACTTGATATAAATTTTGATAAAACAACGGAAGAAATTCGTGAGTATTTCGCGGGAGAAGGTTTAGAGCAAGGGTTATATCAAACATATCAAAAAATATCATCAGAAAATAAAGGTTCGAATGGAGATATACCAGGAACTGACTCAAATACAGATACCGATTACTACATACAAACAGAAGAATCCGGTAAAAGCAGTTATGATGAATTAAATATTACTTATCTTCCAAGTGAGAAACTTACGAAGACACTAAAGGGATGGGGCCTTGTAAATGTCGATACGTCAAAGGTTGCTATCGCGTTAAAACGTGTGAAGGATATCAAAGAAGAAGATTTGAAACTCTTAGGTCTTTTAGATGACACGACTTTTGAGGAATATGTACTAAATAACAGTGAACCAAAACAATTGGAAGTTAGCAAGGAATATTATACTTTGTTTGCAAATGCAACAGGACTTAATGAGAATAATATTTCTCTGATTATGTGGGAAGTTCCAAACTTTATAGGGGCACCGAAGTCTGATGTAAACTGGCAGTTAATACTTGAAATTATACTTGCGGCATTAATTTTAGGTCTATTGATCTTTGTGGTATTCCGTGGCATGGCACCGGTAGAAGTTACCGAAATTGAACCGGAATTATCAGTAGAGCAGCTGTTAGCTACTACAAAAGAAAATCAATCCTTAGATGATATTGAATTTAGTGAAAAATCAGAAACCAGACGTATGATTGAAAAATTTGTGGATGAAAATCCAGAAGCAGTTGCTAATTTGCTTCGTAATTGGTTAACAGACGGTTGGGGTTGATTAAGGAGGAAAGATATGGCTTTAAAGCAGGTATCATCAGAATTTACAGGTGTTCAAAAATCTGCAATCCTTCTGATTGCATTAGGACCGGAACGCTCAGCAAATATATTTAAACATTTAAAGGAAGATGAAATAGAACAACTTACTTTGGAGATAGCAAACACAAGGAGTATCGCTCCTTCTACGAAAGAAGCGATTCTTGATGAATTCTATCAGGTATGCCTTGCTCAGCAGTATATTGCTGAGGGTGGTATTACTTATGCGAAAGACTTACTTGAAAAAGCCTTGGGAGCAGAGAAAGCGAAAGAAGTACTTGGAAAACTTACTGCATCTTTACAAGTGCGTCCATTCGAGTTTGTTAGAAAAACAGATGCGAATCAATTACTAAACTTTATTCAAGACGAACATCCACAAACTATAGCACTTATTTTATCTTATCTTTCTGCTGGACAGGCAGCTACGATTATTTCATCGTTAACGCCTGATAAGCAGGCAGATGTTGCAAAACGTATTGCTCAGATGGATCGTACGTCACCTGATGTAATAAAGGAAGTAGAGAGAGTACTAGAGAGAAAGTTATCCTCTTTAGTAAATCAGGATTACACAATCGCAGGTGGCGTCGATGCTATTGTTGATATCTTAAATACGGTTGACCGTGGTACAGAACGCCATATTCTGGAGAATTTGGAGCTCGAAGAACCAGAACTTGCAGACGAAATTCGAAAGAAGATGTTCGTCTTCGAAGATATTATCACACTGGACGACAAATCCATTCAGCGTGTGCTTCGTGAAGTGGATAACAACGAGCTTGCAGTTGCTCTTAAGAGCACAACAGAAGAAGTACAGAGTATTATTTTCAATAACTTAAGTAAGCGTCTTGCTGCTATGATTAGAGAAGATATGGAATTTATGGGACCTGTACGTCTGAAAGATGTTGAAGAAGCTCAACAGAAGATTGTTAATATTATTAGAAAGCTGGAAGACTCTGCTGAAATCATCATTTCCAGAGGTGGGGGTGACGAGATAGTTGTCTAATGTGATAAAGGCATATTCGATTCGGTATGAGGAAGAAAAAAAGGTAATTGATACAAATACCTTATCGGAAGAACATATTAAGAAGTTTTTAGACAGTATAATAGGCAGGACTGAAGTCACAGGTGAAATTGCTTGTGCGAAAGAAGGATTTGTCGAAGGGTTGTCAGCTATAAAAGTTGAGGCTTTTTCAGAAGAAGATAAGCCAAGCGAAGAAGATTTGATGAGACAATCGGAAGAACAGATGATAGAAAATAATCGTAGGCTGGTAGAACAATCACAGCAGATTATAGAACAGGCTAAATCTGAAGTTGCTAGTATGATGAGTCAAGCAAAGATTGATGCAGAAAAGATTAAAATAGATGTCATACAGAAGGCAAAGCAAGAAGGATATGAAAAAGGATTACAAGAAGCTTTGATGGAGCAACAGAAAAGAAATGCTGAATTAGATGCAGAAAAGAATCGTCTGAAAGAAGAATATGAACAAAAGGTAAGAGACTTAGAGCCTTCCTTTATCGATTTATTCCTTACTTTTATGAAGCATTTTACAGGAGTTTTATTAGAGGATAAAAAGGAAATCATCTATCACATGATTGAGCGGGAGTTTCTTACAATAGAAAACAGTAGTTCCTACCTAATTCGAGTTTCTCATGATGATTTTGAAGCGGTTCATTCTAAAAAGGATGAAATTTTATGGAAACTGAAAGAGAATACGGAACTTGAAATTGTGGAGGACCGTCTTCTTAACAAAGGACAGTGCCTAATAGAGACAGATAGCCGTGTCATTGATTGTAGTTTGGATGTCCAATTAAAGAATTTAATGAATGACATGAAGTTTCTGGCAGGAGTGTGAAAGAAAATTTATAATTTTCTTTCACACAGCCTACTAAGTGGGCATGTTTGTGCCTGCGTCTTACTCGGTACAAACTTCTACCTACTACTGAGCAATGCTCAAATTCGCAGATTTGTAACAGAATGGAGTTTATAATGATAGATTTTAACAAGTATGAAGAACTTCTTATGAAATCATATGCAAACCGTTTGGGTAAGGTAACAAAGGTAGTTGGACTAACGGTGGAATCTATCGGTCCTGACGCCAGTGTTAATGATCTTTGTGAAATTATTTCACAAGACAAGAGCATAGTAGTGAAGGCAGAAGTAATTGGCTTTCGAGATGATAGACTTCTGCTAATGCCATACGATGACATCACAGGGATTGGTGTTGGTAGTATGGTATTAAACCGAAAAGAACCATTGCTGGTTAAAGTCGGTGATGAACTTCTTGGTCAGGCGTTAGATGGTTTAGGAAATCCAATGGATATGAGTACTCTTTCGCTTAGTGAAAGTTATCCAGTTGATGCAAAAGCACCAGATCCTATGGACAGGGAATTGATTGGAGAGGTATTATCACTCGGGGTTAGAGCTGTTGATGGCTTGCTTACGATAGGAAAAGGCCAACGTATTGGTATCTTTGCAGGTAGTGGTGTTGGAAAAAGTACATTACTTGGTATGTTTGCAAGGAATACGAAAGCTGATATCAATGTAATTGCATTAATCGGAGAGCGTGGTAGGGAAGTAAAAGAATTTATCGAGAGGGATCTAGGACCGGAAGGTGTGAAGCGTTCTGTCTTAGTTATTGCAACCTCGGATAAGCCAGCTCTTATACGAAAAAAGGCAGCGAAAACTGCAACAGCGATTGCAGAGTATTTTAGAGACAAAGGAAAAGATGTTTTGTTAATGATGGACTCGTTAACAAGATTTTCAATGGCTCAAAGAGAAATTGGATTAGCTAGCGGAGAACCGCCTGTATCGAGAGGATATCCTCCTAGTGTTTACTCTGAGATGCCTAAGCTCCTAGAAAGAGCAGGTAATAGTGACAAAGGCTCTATTACAGGGCTTTATACAGTTTTAGTAGATGGTGATGATTTTAATGAACCAATTACCGATACAGCAAGAGGTATCCTAGATGGACATATCATGCTATCGAGAAAATTGGCGCAAAAGAATCATTATCCTGCAATCGATGTGTTGGCAAGTATCTCTCGTGTTATGAGTGCAATTGCAACTTCAGAACATAAAAAGCTTGCAGGTAAATTAAAGATGGTATTAGCGACATACCAGGATGCAGAGGATTTGATAAATATTGGAGCCTACAAATCTGGGACAAACAAAAATATTGACTATGCCATGAGAAAGATTGAACAGGTTAATGAGTTTCTATCCCAGCAAGTCGATGAGAAAGCAGATTTTGAGGATACCATTCACAAATTAGAAAGTATATTTGAAGATTAATTAGTTAGAAGTTACATCTATAAAATATCTTCTATCTACGCAATCTTCCTAAGCAATATAATGTTTGAATGGAGTTAAACAAGAAAAGGTACGCTTTGCGAACTTTTCCTTGCATGAATAATTTCGTTTTTGTTAATAAGCACAAACGAAGGATGCGAAGATAAGCACACGCATGAATGCGTGAGCAGGAATGAGGACAGCTATGAAGAAGTTCGTCTATCCAATGCAAAGTATATTAAACATTAAAAATAAGCTAGAAGAGCAAGAAAAAAATAATTATGGCATTGCAAAAGCTAAATTAATAGAAGAAGAGCATAAATTAATGGAGTTAGTGGAGAGAAAAGATTCCTATGAGTTTCAGATAAAGGAAGCGATGTCTTCGACATTAAACATTGCAAATATTCGAAGATTAGAAGATGCGATAGAGTCGATGAAACAGTTTATTAAGCAACAGACAAAAGCTGTAGTAAAGGCAGAGCAAGCGGTAGAATTGGCGATGCAAAGACTTAAAAGTGCAATGATTGAACGAAAAACCCATGATAAACTTAGAGAAAATGCTTTTGATAGTTATCTCAAAGAATACGCCGGGGAAGAAATGAAGGAAATTGATGAACTAGTCAGCTTCCAATATGGCAAGAAAGCAAAGGAGATCGTATAATGGCAAGAAAGAAACGTGATGAGTCGGATAAGAAGAAAAAATCAAATGGTACAATGGCAACGGTTCTTGTAGTTGTTGGTATTATGTTGATCTGGCTTCTTCTCTTAGGAGTATTGTTACGCTTAGATGTTGGTGGCATCGGTACTTCATTACGTCCGTCATTTAAGAATGTTCCGATATTGAAAATGTTATTGCCTCCGGTTTCGGAAGAACAGCTGATATGGGAAGAAAATTATCCTTATGAAAGTATTACAGATGCGGTCAATCGAATTAAAGAACTAGAGGTTGAGTTAGATACTGCATTACAATCGAGTAAAACATACGCAGATAGAAATGCGCAATTAGAAGCCGAAGTCGCAAGATTAAAGGTGTTTGAGGATAATGTTCTTGCTTTTGAAAATCGAGTAAAAGCATTTGATAAAAACGTGGTATTTAATGATAAAGCTCCAAGTATTGAAGAATATAAAAAATACTACGAAGAAATTAATCCAACAACAGCAGAAGAAATTTACCGTTTGGTGTTAGAGCAATTACAATATGATGCTAGCATTATAGAGAAAGCAAAAATTATTAAAACGATGAAACCTTCTCAAGCTGCTCAAGTAATTGAGGAGATGACGGCAGATATTGAATGGACCGCAAAAGTATTACTTAGCATGAAAGCAGATGAAAGTGCAGCAATCTTTGATAAGATGAATAAGCTTTATTCAGCAAAAATATTCAAAAAAATGGCCGACATGGATGAAGATAAGTTAAATAGTATAAAAGCAAGTTTGACTAATTAACAAATTAGCTTAAAAGTCTTTAGTTAGAGATTTTATACGGTATGAAAGGCTTAGTAAGAAAAAGCAAATCAAGCTATAGTTTGATAAGTAAAACATGGCAAGCTAGAGCTTGATGAGCAAAAGCTTAATAAGCTTAACATAAATAATAATTTAAGAAAGGAGGGACACAATGCAGATGCAATCCGTTATGTTAGGTGGAGTAGATACTGCAAATTTATTAAGCTCTATCGCTATGGAAAGTAAGACTACGAATAGCCCCAAGGTGATGTCTTTTGATAAGATGTTACAGGGAAGTACTGAAGTTAAATCAAAGTCAGAACCAGTTAACACTTTGAAACAAGATAAGATGAAAGACTCTTCTACGAAAGTATCAAAGGATAATGCTAAAATAGTATCGAAGGATAATACTACAGTAGCTAATAAAGAAACTGCGAAGATACCTGTGGCGAATGAGAATAGCATTTCCGATACTGACTCAGTGTCTAGACAAACAGAGAAACATGATTTAACTAGTCAAACAGACAGTATTACAAAAGCAGTGGAAGAAGTTAAGGAAACAATTTTGAAGACTCTTTCCATTACCGAAGAAGAATTAACGGAATTTATGAGTATTCTAGGGATTTCTATGTTGGATTTATTAAGTCCAGAGAGTTTAAAGCAATTAACCCTTGTAAGTGCTGGTACTGATGACATCACTATTCTTTTGACCGATGAAAATTTAAATCAGTCATTAAATCAGTTATTGGAATCACTTGATCAAATCATGGATCAATGTGGAATTAAGCAAGAGGATGTTTTAACGCTACAAAACATGGAGAAAGAATTTGCATCTCTTATAGAACAATCCGAGGATGATATGGATTCCGAGGAACCTGTAGAAGGTGTTGGTAATAACAATATCAAAGTGCAGGAACAAAGAGAGGATGCAGATACGAAAGAAGAAGCTTCTGTTAATTTTGAGTTTACTGCTGTAAAACAATCAGAAGATGGCAGTACAAAGCAATCTACAGATAGTCACAAGAAGGATCAAACACCAGATAATCAAATAACGCAAGGGGAACAGTTTTTAAATCAATTAACTCAGACAGTTACAACAAGAACAGATTTTTCTGACGAGTTAACTACCATTAGGGAGTTGCGTGATATTACGAATCAGATTGTCGAACAAATTAAAGTCGTAATAAAACCATCTCAAACATCTATGGATATGATGTTAAATCCGGAACACCTTGGAAGAGTGCAACTTAACATAAGTTCAAAAGAAGGCGTTTTAACTGCTTCTTTCATCACTCAGAATCAGGTTGCGAAAGAAGCAATCGAAAGTCAGATGCAAGTACTAAAAGAAAATCTTGAGGCACAGGGGTTAAAAGTTGAAGAAATTGAAGTTACAATAGCTAACTTTTCTTTTCAACAAAGTAGCCAAATGGATGGAGAAAACAAAAATAGTGAGCAAGGAAAAGCAAAATCAAATAAAACTCTTCGATTGGATAGCTTAGAAGATATACCAGTTGAAGAAGAGGAAAATGAGAATTTGAATGTGTTATCTGGTTCTAACTTCGATACCTCAGCTTAACTTGCAGAAAGGGTAATATGGCAGAAATTATCGGTAGTGTTAAAGATGGTATTTTAGAGCAAACGAATACCGCCATTACAACAACAAACAAACCAAAGGTTGGAACTTCAGAACTTGGTAAAGACGCATTCTTACAATTATTAGTATGTCAGATGCAGAACCAAGATCCTTTAAATCCAAGTACAGATACCGAATTTGTTTCTCAGTTAGCAACATTTTCACAACTAGAAGAATTACAAAACTTAACTGCATCGACCGATAAATCGCAAGCATTTTCGTTGGTTGGAAAAGATGTTATCTTGACTGCTACAGACGGTTTTGGAAAAACAACTTATATCAGTGGAACTGTTGATTTTATCAATATGTCAAAATCAAAAGTAAAGCTTTCTGTGAATGGCGATTTATATGATATGGATCAGTTATATACTGTTGTTGATAATAACTATATTGTTGAACAGGGAAGACCAAAGGTTCCTGAAAAGGTGAATTTTGAATTTGACGCTGACAAGCCAAGTGATCTTACATTTGAAGTTAATCTTGGAGAAGGCGAAACGGTAGCAAATCAAGTTGCTGTTATCATTAACAATCTTATTCTTGATTCAAAGTATGTGTCACTGAATGGTAATAAGCTTACAATTAGTAAAGATATCTTATCTGCTTTACCAAACGGAGAATATAAACCAGCAATTGTATTTAATGATGCTTTATATACTACAATATCCGATCAGGTTCATATTAAGGTTGTAAATTCTGAAGCGACTAGTATGCCATCAGGAGAAGAAGATAAGGAATCCGGGGATACTGGGAATGAAGAAAATGATGAGACTAAGACTCAAGAAAATGCATTAGTATAAGAGAAACTAGAAGTTTGTTTTCGTCCACGACAGTAGTAGTAGAGTGAAAGTAAATCCTTCTCACTCATCAAGTTTGTGTCTATGCTGCGTACACAAATTTGATAATATGCATTGTCTTTTCAGCAGCGGAGAAAAGAGGAAAAGTATGAATCAAATAAATAAAAACTTTACCTCCATCGAGCAGGCAGCAAGTAGGTATCTGCCAAAAAGTAATAAGCAAACGACATCCTCCATATTACCAAGTGGTAAGAGCTTCCAAGAAATCTTATTGGAACAGCAGTCTACCACAAAGGATACGGAACTTAAATTCTCCAAACATGCGAATGAACGCCTATTAAGTAGGAATATTGATTTAACAAGTTCTCAATTAGAACGGTTACAATCAGGTGCAAAAATGGCAAGTGAAAAAGGAATCAAAGAGTCGTTAGTCATGGTGGACAATCTCGCATTTATTGTAAACATTAAAAATAATACCGTAGTAACTGCAGTGAATGATGGAGATGATAGAGTATTTACTAACATTGACGGTGCAGTAATAATGTAAAGATGTGAATGAAACCGCTGGACCTTCGGGAAGCGATATTAGTGGATTGACAGAAGCTAATCACATTCACCTAGTAGGAGGTTTTTTCTTATGATGAGATCATTATATTCTGGTGTATCAGGTCTTAGAGTTCACCAGACCAAGATGGACGTAATTGGTAATAACATATCAAACGTCAACACAGTAGGTTTTAAAGCAAGTTCTGCAACATTTTCTGATATTTTATATCAGACAACCAAAAGTGCCTCTGGCCCTAACCCTAATACTGGGACAGCTGGTACAAACGCAATGCAGGTTGGTCTTGGTGCAAATCTTGCATCCATTACAGCAAGCATTACAAAAACCGGTGGTTCTCAAAGAACGGATAATCCTTTCGATTTAATGATTGAAGGAGACGGTTTCTTTGTTGTAAATAATGGTGTAGGTAACTACTTTACCAAAGCAGGTTCTTTTAACGTAGATGCAGCAGGTACTTTATGTACCCCAACTGGTGCAACCGTAATGGGATGGCAGCCTAGTTTAGAGGATCCTAAGAAGACAGTACCTGGTACAGTTTCGCCGCTACGTATTATGTCACCAGATAATCTATATTCTGCACCAGAAGCTACCACTGATGTGTATCTTCATGGAAACATTGATAGTATGGATACAAACTTAACATCATCAGCAGGACGTATTGTGAACATGTCTTTCTTTGATAATTTAGGTAATAGCTATACTGCAGAACTTAAGATTAAACAAAGTGAAGATTCTAAAAGTGATTATAAGGTAACCGTTCAAAATATCTATAATAAGAATGGTGATTCTATCTTCGCTAAGAAAGTAGTTGATCCAGACACTGGTGATATTACATACGAGGCTTCTAACATTACCGACTTTAGTTTTGGTAGTGGCAGTGGTTCTGCTACCGTAAATGATGATGGAACGATAGAAGTAGATTGTGATGAAATCGACCTTAAATTCAATGGTGCAAATGGTAATTTCGTTAGTATAGGAGACGATGCAGATAATGCTACTGGCATTAAGTTTAAGGTAAATGCTGATCCTGACCCATTTAAGGATGTTAATATTGATTTCTCTTCCATTACTATGTACAACAACAGTGGTACAACAACAGTAGAGTCCACTAAAGGAACAAAAGCAGATGGAACTGGTGCAGGTAAGGAAGCTGGTAATATGTCAGGTATTTCTATAGATCAGCAGGGTATGATTTTTGGTACTTATGACAATGGAGATCGTAAATTACTTGGACAAGTTGTTGTTGCAACTTTCTCTAATCCAGCAGGATTAGAGGCGATTGGAAATAATATGTTCGCAGCTACACCAAACTCTGGAGAATTTAACGGCGTCGGCGAGGATATCACGGCTTCCGGTGGTAAGTTCATAACAGGTGTACTTGAGATGTCGAACGTTGACCTTTCACAGCAGTTTACAGAAATGATAACAACGCAAAGAGGTTTCCAGGCAAATTCAAGAATAATAACGACCTCAGATACCCTTCTTGAGGAGTTAATTAACTTGAAGCGATAAGTGTGAAAGAAAATTAAAATTTTCTT
>NZ_DAMADT010000015.1:23212-24826 GCF_031997925.1 Lachnoclostridium sp.
AAGAGATGATTTGTGTAACTTCCTGTGTCTGATGCATGGCTTTGGATGCAGGAAGTTCTAATGGGAAGGGAGGATATCATGATTAATCTGACTAGGTTGAATGATATACCATTTACGCTAAATTGTGAGCTAATAGAAATCATAGAGGAGGTTCCGGATACGGTAATTACCTTAGTGAATGGGAAGAAAATATTCGTAAAAGAAAGTAGACAAAGTGTTGTAAATCTAGTAAAATTGTATAAAAAAGAAGTCTTATGTCAGACAATACCGGGAAATGACAAATAATATTGAAGAATGTAATTTTGAATAAAAAGCACAAAAAGTGCTGAAGATATAAAAATTTTACAGAGATTTTCATTCGTATTAAAGTTTCTGTAACCAATAAAAGAAGTTGAATATTTTACGATAGGTGGGTGGTTTTTTTGGATTTTGCATCCGTGGTTGGTTTAGTGCTGGCGATGATACTTGTTATCTTTGGTATCACAATACAGGATGGTTTCGCAGCGATTATTGGTTTCTTGGATCGAGACTCAGCCTTAATTACCTTTGGAGGTGCGTTCTTTACGGTTTTGGCGATGAGTCCTAATTTTTCTACATATTTAAATGGTTTAAAGAGTTTTGCTTTAATACTAAAGCCACTTCCTTCGAATGAGAAGGAAACAATTGAAAGCATTATTACGTTATCTAATGTTGCTAGAAAAGAAGGATTGTTAGCACTTGAAGAGGCAGCAAATAGCATTGAAGATGAATTTATGAAAAAGGGAGTTCTTCTCATCGTTGACGGAACAGATCCGGAATTGGTAAGAAGCATCCTGGAAACTGAACTAGGTTGTATTGAAGAGCGACATAAATCTGTTATAGGTTTTTGGGACAATCTAGGCGCCGCGGGTCCTGCTTGGGGTATGATTGGTACATTAATTGGATTAATTAACATGCTTAGTAAATTAGAGGATGTAGCTTCCGTTGGACCTAGTATGTCGGTTGCATTGGTTACCACACTTTATGGATCGTTGTTAGCAAACTGGATTTGTACACCAGTATCGAATAAATTAAAATCAAACAATGCAAATGAGATTATGATGAAGGAAGTTATGGTGGAAGGCTTACTGTCAATTCAGGCAGGTGAGAACCCTCGAGTTATTGAAGAAAAATTAAAGTCCTTCCTGTCACCTGCAAAACGTAGTGAATTAGCGGGACAAGAAAGTGGTGAAGCGATTGGCTAGAAAAAAAACGGAAGAGGCACCAAAGGGAGCACCAGAGTGGATGACTACGTTCTCAGACTTGATGAACCTTCTACTATGCTTTTTCGTATTACTATTTGCAATGTCTAATGTAGATCAAGAAAAATTTGATCAGGTTGCAGCTTCTTTATCTAGTAGCTTTAGTATCTTTAGTGGAGGAAAATCCTCTATTGGAGACGGTCAATTAATCAATATGGGAGTTGCACAACTGAATGATTTTAATCAGTATTTCTCCAATATGGGACAAACCACAGAGAGTATAGACGGAGAAGAAATTGAACAACTAAAGCAGCTCCTTGCAGAAGCAAATAAAGCCGAAACCGAAAAGATGTATGATAACATTACTGAGATGAGCGCTCAATATAACCTAGAT
>NZ_DAMADT010000015.1:24851-51711 GCF_031997925.1 Lachnoclostridium sp.
GGCGGTCAGTATGTTTTGATTAATATTAGTGGCTCCTTACTTTATGACTCTGGTAAAGCAAAACTTAAGGATGAGGCGCTTCCAATCTTTTCAAAGGTTGGTGATATCATAAAAACATATAAAGGATATCGAATCTCGATCATTGGACACACCGATAATGTACCAATAACATCTGGAATCTATCGCAGTAATAAAGAGTTATCCTCAGCGAGAGCAATCAATGCTGCAGAGTACTTAATTGATGTAAAAGGAATTAGCCCATCCAATATCGAGTGGATTGGTCGAGGAGAGTATGATCCAATCGCAGACAATAGTAGCGAAGCAGGAAAATCTAAAAATAGACGTATCGAGATTAGAATATATAATTCTCTAAATACAAACTAAGAAAGCCTTAATTCAGCTAGGCAGACTAAAGAAATATGAAAGGCAAGGTATTTCCAATGAAAAAGAATATCTTAACGATAATTATACTTGCTACTACATTAATTAATATGACATTAATGATAGTCATGCTGTTTGTATTTCTACCGAATGTAAAACAGACAAATAAATTAATCACAAAGGTAGCACAAACAGTTGATTTGGAACTTGAGAATGTAGTTGTGAAGGAAGATAAAGTTACTATCTCTGATATCGATACTTATAAGCCTACCGAAACTAATGGTTTAACTATCAATCTTAAGAAAGAACCAGGAGACAATAAAACACATTTTGCTGTTGTTAAGTGGTCTCTTGTGTTAAATAAGAGTCATAAGGATTTCAGTAAGATGCAACCATTAGTGGAAGCAAATGAGGGTAGAATTAAAGAAGTGATTCGTACCGAAGTTGAGAAGTATACAATTAATAATGTGCAAGAGAATAAAGAGAATATCAAAGCTGATGTGTTAAAAATACTTCAAGATGATGTTTTTGGTTCTGATTTTATTATTAGTGTATCATTTAGTGACTTCGTTACTGAATAAAACAGATTTCTTGAGGTTGGGAGGCTAAACGATGGGAGATGTATTATCCCAAAGCGAAATAGACAATCTGTTGGCTGCACTTAGCAGTGGTGAACTTGATGCAGATGAATTCAGGGAATCGGGAGAAAAACAAATAAAGAATTATGATTTTCACCGTCCCTCAAAGTTTTCGAAGGAACACCTTAGGACACTTGATATTATATTCGAACATTATGGCAGATTATTGTCAACACATCTGCCAGCGTATCTTAGAAAGAATGTACAAGTTGAGGTTATTAACTCGGAAGCTGTTGTGTATCAAGAATTTACCAATGCGCTGTCCAACCCTGTTTTGCTTGGTATCATAGATTTCGCTCCGCTGGAGGGAAATATTATAATTGAATTAGCAGAGAATGTTGGCTATGCAATAGTCGACCGTATGCTTGGAGGTAGTGGTAATCCACTTGAAAAATCTAGAGATTTTTCTGAAATTGAGTTGGTAATTATAGAGAGAATCTTTACGGTTATGACAAATATTTTGGCAGAACCTTGGGCGAATGTTGTGAAACTAAACCCTAGATTGATTCGTATCGAGACAAACTCACAATTTGCGCAGATAATATCACCTAGTGACATGGCCTCAATCGTAACATTGAACATAAAGATAGGAAATATTGAGGGTATGATGAACATTTGCCTTCCATATGCTTGCTTGGAAGTAATTATTGACAAGTTAAATACGAAATACTGGTACTCTACAATGCAGGAAAAAGGGGATTCCAATTATCAAGAATTCATTGAAACTGCAATTTCAAGAGCTAGAATACCAGTAAAAGCAGTACTGGGTAAAAGCAGTATATCGTTAAATGAGTTAATTAATATGCAAAAAGGTGACATTATTAAACTGGATCGAAAGATTGACGATGAACTTAGTGTTTATGTAGGGAATATTAAAAAATTTACAGCCTTGCCTGGCGCATCATCGGATTCTTATGCAGTAAAAATTTCAACTATAATAAGAGAGGAGTAGCAGATCGATGGATGGTATGTTATCTCAAGAAGAGATCAACGCTCTATTAAATGGAATGGGTACCGAAAATGTAGAAACCGCTGCTGATCTCGAATCACTCACGGATTCTGAAATAGATGCTTTAGGAGAAATGTCTAATATCAGTATGGGGACAGCTGCAACAACACTTTCTTCCCTGGTAAACCAAAAAGTAACAATTACAACTCCAAAAGTATGCTATGCTGAGTGGGAGGATTTATTGTCAGCGTATGATCGCCCATGTGTTTTTATTCAAATTTACTATAAGGATGGCTTAGATGGAAATAACATCTTAGTCTTAAAAGAAAAGGATGTAAAAATCATCACCGATTTAATGATGGGTGGCGATGGAATAAATAGTGAGGGTGAGTTAACTGAACTGCACCTAAGTGCAATTAGTGAAGCAATGAATCAGATGATGGGTTCCGCTTCAACTTCACTTTCGGCTATGCTAGAAAAAAAGGTAGACATCACGCCTCCAGTATCAAGTATTGTTGATCTCCCAGAGGTTATTGATGGGGGAGATATTGCAGAGTTTTTAAAGAGTCGTTTTGTGAAAGTATCCTTCCGTATGGTGATTGGTGATTTGGTGGATAGTGAACTAATGCAATTATATCCATTTGATTTTGCTAGAGATCTATATGAGCAATTTATGAAATATACCGAGACGGAAACGAAAGCAGCGGATGGGTATTCTAAACCAAAAAAAGAAAAGACAGTTACACCTGATCCAGAACAAGATTCTAACAACAATTCATTTACTCAAGATATAGGGAAGAATATGAATATGCAAACACCACAAATGCAGCCACAGATGGCGCAGATGCAAGGAATGTCACTTCAAGGTATGGGTATGCAACAATTACCTCAAGGTATGGTGCAAAATGTGAATATCGCACCTGCACAATTTCAACCTTTTGTTAATACAGGTAGCCCTCTGTTACAGACAGAGAATATTGATTTATTATTGGATGTACCTTTGGAAGTTACAGTAGAACTTGGTAGAACAAGTAAATCTATACGAGAAATACTTGATTTTTCACCGGGAACTATTGTAGAATTAAATCGACTTGCCGGTGAACCAATTGATGTCTTAGTAAATGGAAAGTATGTTGCCAAGGGTGAAGTCGTTGTAATCGAAGAAGCATTTGGTATTCGAGTTACAGATATTATAAAATAAGTAATACAATTTTTTAGCGCCGGAATACGGCATGCTAAAAAATTGTATACAGCTATTACAGATCAAAGAATAGGAGAAACAAAGTTATGGCAAAAAGTATTTTAATTTGTGATGATGCAGCTTTCATGAGGATGATGATTAAAGATATTCTTACAAAGAATGGTTATTCTGTCGCGGGAGAAGCAGAGAATGGATTAAAAGCTGTAGAGAAATACAATGAGACAAAGCCTGATTTGGTTATGTTGGATATCACTATGCCAGAGATGGATGGTATTCAAGCATTAAAGAAGATTAAGTCAGTAGATCCAAATGCAACCGTGATTATGTGTTCTGCGATGGGACAACAATCAATGGTTATAGAATCCATTCAATCTGGCGCAAAAGATTTCATTGTAAAACCGTTCCAAGCGGATCGTGTACTTGAGGCGGTTAAGAAGGCGATAGGATAATGTATTCCATTTTTCAGATAATACTTGCAACAGAGGCAAATCCGTCTCTACCAGGATCAGGATATAATTCTAACAATAGTTGGTTAGAGTTGTTTGGATTGCTTCTGTTGTTTATCTTTATTGTAGTCGGTTGCTATTTTACAACAAGATTTGTTGCAAATAAGCAACTGAAACAAATAAAGCATAGTAATTTTAAAGTGATTGATACATACCGTATTACACAAAATAAGTTTTTGCAGCTTGTTCAGATAGGGACACGCTATGTTGTGATATCAATTACAAAAGAAAATATAACCTTCATCACTGAAGTTTCCGAGGACGAACTAAAGTTTAAGGAAGAAACTGAAGTGAAGAAAGAGATAAACTTTAAGCAGATATTGTCAGAATTGACAGGAAAAAATAAAACAAATGGAAAAGGTTGATATCCTATGACGTCTAAATGTAATCTTATCGATAAGAAGACTTTCTTTACTGGGCTTTTCGTCATTATGGCGTTAGTATTAACCTTTTTTTGTGCTGCTCCAAAAAAAGTATACGCCACTGAGGTGAATGGAACAACAAAGGAATCTACAGCTACTGCAAACAATAATAAGGGAGAAAACAATAACGATATTTCATTTACTTTTAACTCTGGTGAAGGGACTGGCTCAATGTCAGCAACTCTTAAGATGCTCTTAGTCTTAACAGTAATTACGTTAGCACCATCGATACTTATTATGTTAACCTCGTTCTGTCGAATTATCGTAGTGCTTCACTTTGTTCGTTCTGCCTTAGGAACACAGACAACTCCTCCGAATCAAGTTTTAATTGGATTGGCGTTGTTTTTGACGTTGTTTATTATGTCACCAATACTTACTAACATTAATAATAATGCAATTAAACCTTTGTCGAAGGGAGAAATTACACAAGAGCAAGCATTTACGCAAGGTATGGATCCACTCAGAGATTTTATGTTCGATCAGACCAATGAAAAAGATATGCAATTGTTTCTTGATATCGCTGGAGTCTCAGAGGTAAATAGCAGAGCAGATGTTCCTTCAACAGCGTTAATTCCAGCATTTATCATAAGTGAACTAAGAGCAGCATTTATTATTGGTTTCTTGATTTACATACCATTCTTAATAATTGATATGGTTGTGGCATCTACTTTGATGTCCATGGGTATGATGATGCTTCCGCCCACGACGATCTCCATGCCATTTAAAATTTTATTATTTATAATGGCAGATGGTTGGAATTTAATTATTGGTTCAGTAATCAAAAGCTTTTACTGAAAGGAGGGATAGTGTATGGATGAAAATTTATTGGTGGAACTACTTCGCCAAACATTATTCTTAATAATCAAAGTATCTTCTCCGATGTTGATTACTTCACTTGTAATTGGACTTGTGGTAAGTGTATTGCAGACTGTTACTTCTGTTCAAGAACAAACCCTCACTTTTGTTCCTAAGTTAATCGGAGTATTTCTAGTACTTATGTTATGTGGTAATTGGATTATGAAAAATATAACGGAATATTTTCAATATTTAGTGGATAACTTCCGTTACTTTATACAGTGATAGGTGATGGTATGGTAATACCTGTAGAGCAGTTAGTTTTCTTTTTTGTGATACTGGTGAGGATATCCGCGTTCATTTATACAGGACCATTTTTCAGTTTAAAGAATGTGCCGCAGAAAGTTAAGATTGGGCTATCTCTAACGATAGCCATTATATTAAATCAAACAATACCCTATTCAGAATTAGTTTACGAAGGTGTGATTGGTTTTGGAATCCTTATTGTAGGAGAGGCATTAGCTGGAGCTATTATGGGCTTCTTTTCGAATATCTGCTTTCAAATTCTTTCCCTTGCAGGACAATTGATGGATATGGAAATCGGATTTTCAATGGTCAATGAATTTGACCCTTTTACAAACGCTCAGGTTACGATTACTGCAAATTTCTATCATTATGCAGTAATGTTATTTCTATTAATAACGAATATGCATCATTATATTATAAAAGCACTCGTCGACTCTTATCAATTAATACCAGTTGGCGGAGCGAAACTAAACCCACTTATTTCTACCGTAATGATTCAATTTGTCGTAGACTTTTTTGTCATTGCTTTTCGTATTATCTTGCCAATCTTTGCTGCTATGTTAATCGTTAATGTGGTATTAGCTATTCTAGCTAAAGTTGCACCACAGATGAATATGTTTGTCATTGGTTTGCAATTAAAAGTATTAATTGGGTTCATTGTTTTGCTATTTATGACTTTGATGATTCCGTCAGTCTCAGATTTTATTTTTACAGAAATGATGGAAATGTTAAAGAGTGCAATCTCCTTTTTAAAATGATGAAAGGTAAGGGAATGCGTTGGTGATTCCAGAAAACAACAAATTTTATGTTGCATACCGTCTTCAGTTCTTCGCGAAGGAAGGACCCGGTGGCGAAAAAACAGAAGAAGCAACGACCAAAAAGCTGGAAGACGCACGTAAAGAAGGTCAGGTTGCCAGAAGTCAAGACTTAATTACAGCCTCAGGATTATTAGCACTTTTTATGGTTGTAAAATTATTCGCTGGCTACATTGCGGGTGGGTTTCTGGATGCTTTTTCTAAAACATATAAGGAGATTGAAACACTTGCGAAAGAAGAAATGACCTATCAAATTGGTTCAAAACTAATGAATCAGATAGGGATCAATGTCCTATTAATTTGTCTTCCAGTTTTTATAACAGGTGTAGTAGTAGCTTTTGTAGTTAATATATTTCAGGTAAAGTGGAAGATAACAGGAAAACCATTACAGCCTAAATTCAATAAAATAAATCCACTAAGTGGTTTTAAAAAGATGTTTTCCATGGATAAAATCATGGAATTAGTGAAGTCAATTATAAAAGTTGGAATCATCATCTATATTGTATATAATGCATTAAAAGGTGAAATAAGCAAGTTATACTTACTGTATGAGATGGGAAACCTGGAAGCAGTTATTGTCTACATCGGTAACATCGTACTTGACTTAGGTATTAAAATTAGCGTCTTGTTTCTTATTGTAGGGTTCGCAGACTTTTTTTATCAAAAAATTAAGTTTAAGAAAGATATGCGAATGACAAAACAAGAGATTAAAGATGAATTCAAACAATCTGAAGGAGACCCTCAGATTAAGAGTAAGATCAAACAAAAAATGAGACAAGCTTCTCAAAGACGTATGATGCAGAGATTACCGGAAGCGGATGTTGTAATTACGAATCCTACACACTTTGCATGTGCACTAAAATATGATAAAGAAGTATCCGAAGCTCCTATACTAATAGCAAAAGGTGCAGATTTACTAGCTGCGAAAATTAAAGAAGTGGCTAAGGAGAATGAGATACCAATAGTTGAAAATAAGCCACTGGCTCGAATGCTCTATTATAATGTTGATATTGAATCTGAGATTCCGGGGGAACTTTATCAAATGGTAGCTGAAGTATTGGCTTATGTATATTCATTAAAAACATAGAAAGGAAAGGGGGCAGTAAAGATGAAGAAAACAGATTTAGGTGTTGGCTTATTTATTATCTCATCCATTATATTCTTAATCGTTCCAATGCCTGCCACACTGCTCGATTTTCTTTTGGCATTGAATATTTCGATTTCGATGATTATATTATTCAATGCACTTTTTTCTCAGGAAGTGCTTAATATGTCGACCTTCCCAACAATTCTGCTTTTTACAACGGTCTTTCGTATTTCATTAAATGTATCCTCTACAAAATTAATTTTAAAAGATGGAAATCCAGGAGCCGTTGTTACCCAATTTGGAAAATTCGTAGGGCAGGGCGATGTTGTCATCGGTGTAATCGTTTTTATAATCTTAGTTATAATTCAGTTTATAGTTATCAATAAAGGTTCTGAACGTGTATCCGAAGTAACCGCTCGTTTTACTCTTGATGCAATGCCTGGTAAGCAGATGGCGATCGACGCGGACTTAAACACGGGAGCTATTACAGATGCACAAGCGAGGGAGAGAAGAGAAAAGATACAAGAAGAATCCAATTTCTTTGGAGCCATGGACGGTGCTACAAAGTACGTAAAAGGAGATGCTGTAGCAGGTTTAATTATTACTGTAGTTAATATGGTAGGTGGTACTATCATTGGAATGACGAAGGCAGGATTACCTGCGGGAGAAGCATTTAGTAAGTATGCAATCCTTACCATTGGTGACGGCTTAGTAAGCCAGATACCTTCTTTAATGATATCTCTTGCAACTGGTATTGTTGTTACAAAGGTTAGTAAAGAGGCTGATATTGGTGATCTTTTAATGAAACAGCTCTTTTCTATTCCAAAAGTATTATATATGGTAGGTGGAGCATTAGCATTTTTAGGTATCGTCACTCCATTACCATTCTTAGTATTTACAAGCTATGGCGCAATTTTCATTTTTTGTGGAAGAGCGATTGATAAGAAGATTAAGATTGCTAATATTGAAGAAGAAACCGCTACCGAAGAACAATCTGGGGAAGAAATTCGAAGACCAGAGAATGTTGTTTCCTTACTTCAGGTAGATCAAATTGAATTAGAATTTGGTTATGGTATTATACCACTTGCTGACGTAAATCAAGGTGGTGACCTTTTAGATCGAGTTGTATTGATCAGGCGTCAGATTGCACTAGAGTTAGGTTGTGTTGTTCCTACGATACGTCTTAGAGATAACATACAGTTAAATCCAAATCAATATTTGATTAAGATTAAAGGAATCCCAGTAAGTGAAGGTGAAATATTATTTGACCACTATATGGCGATGAATCCTGGATATGTAGAAGAAGAAATTACAGGTATCCCTACCTTTGAACCATCTTTTCACCTACCAGCTCTATGGATTACAGAAAATCAGAGAGAGCGTGCGGAATCCTTTGGTTATACCGTTGTCGATCCGCCATCCATTATTGCGACTCATTTGACAGAAGTTATCAGGGGTCATTTGGATGAGCTGCTTACAAGGCAGGATGTACAAAATCTTATCAACAACATAACCGAAGCAAATCATACGTTAGTGTCTGAACTTGTTCCAAAACTACTTGGCGTAGGTGAGATACAAAAGGTATTACAGAATTTATTAAAAGAAGGAATCTCAATTCGTGATTTGGTAACGATATTTGAAACTTTAGCAGATTATGCACCAACAACCAGAGATACCGATGTATTAACAGAATATGTGCGTCAAAGCCTGAAACGTGCGATTTCAAATAAGTACTTTGGGCCAAATGAGATGACTTCCGTGGTAACACTTGATCCTAAGGTAGAACAAGAGATCATGAATAGTGTGAAGCAGACGGAACAGGGAGCTTATCTAGCAATAGACCCTGAAAAAACGGGAAGTATTATGAAATCAGTAAAAGAAGAGGTGGAGAAGTTAGAGAATCTAGGGAAAACCCCTATTATCATTACTTCACCGATTGTTCGTATGTATTTTAAAAAGCTTACGAAGGAATATTTTAATGATTTAATTATCATTTCGTATAATGAAATTGAATCCAATGTTGAATTACAATCAGTTGGGATGGTGACTGCATAATGAATATTAAAAAGTTCCAGGCTACTTCGGAAACAGAGGCTATTCTGTTAGCAAAAGAAGAACTAGGGAAAGATGCAATTGTAATGAATATAAAAACAATATCTCCTAAGGGAATATATAAGCTTTTTCGCAAGCCTCTGGTAGAAGTGACTGCTGCAATCGATGAAGTGCAAGCACAAAATGATGGAGCAAACCATTCGAACGACAACATAAGAAACACCCCTCAATTTGATAGTTCGTTTAATCGAGGTTTTCATGTAACTCAAACGAAAGAAGAATTAGGTTTAGTAAAAGAGCCGTCAGCAATTGAAGAGAAGTTAAATAATCTACAGAATATGTTAGAAGAGCAGTTGATCAAAACAGTGAAGCATGAAGAAAAGGTAGAAGTAAAAGAAAAGAGAAAGGTTGAGGAAAAAAGCTCAAATCTTTCCTGTGTTCAGCTAGTTTATAATCAGTTGATGTCGCATGATATAGATGAAAAATATGCAAATCAGATTATAGCCGAGATTGAACCAACGTTAAAAAAGGATACAACGATTGATAGTATCCTTGGAAGTTTCTATCAAAAAATCATCTTAAAATTAGGACAACCAAAAACAATAGATTATTCGGGGGGAAAACCGAAGTTTATTTATTTTATTGGACCGACTGGTGTTGGTAAAACAACTACAATTGCTAAAATAGCATCTTCCTATAAAGTTGGAAAGCAAGCAAAGATAGCGCTAATAACTTCGGATACTTATCGAATTGCTGCAGTAGAGCAATTAAGAACCTATGCTGATATTTTAGATGTTCCGCTCCGTGTCATTTATTCTGAGACGGAGATGGGGGAAGCAATAGATGAGTTTAAGGACTATGATCTTGTATTGATTGATACAGCTGGAAGATCTCACAAGAGTAAGGAACAAAGAGATGATATTGATAAATTAGTTCACATTGTTCCTGAAGAAGATAGAGAAGTATATCTAGTACTAAGTGCTACAACAAAATATAAAGATCTAGTTCGTATTGCGGAAACATATTCCGATATTGTAAATTATCGACTGATTTTTACTAAGCTTGATGAGACGATAGGTATCGGTAATATCTTTAATATTCGTATGTATACCAATGCACCGTTGTCTTATGCAACATTTGGTCAAAACGTTCCAGATGATATCGAAAAAATTGACGCTCAAAATATTGCACGGCAATTATTGGGAGGCAATGAATAAATGGATCAAGCAGAACAGTTAAGGAGATTAGTGAATCAGCAGACGCGTCCGAGGGGAACTGCAAGAGTTATCACGATTACGAGTGGAAAAGGCGGCGTTGGTAAATCGAGTACATCACTAAATCTAGCAATTGCTCTTAGCCGATTAGGAAATCGTGTATTAATTCTTGATGCTGATTTTGGCCTTGCAAATATTGAAGTAATGTTAGGTATCAGGCCGAAATATAATCTTGCTGATTTAATGTTTCAAGGGAAAGAATTGCAAGACATAATAACACAGGGTCCGCATAACGTTGGTTTTATCTCAGGAGGGTCCGGAATTGCAGAACTAACGAGATTAACAAAAGAACAAATTGTGTATCTTATTCAGAAGATGGATTATCTTGACGAATTGGCAGATATCATCATTGTGGATACTGGGGCAGGAATATCTGACCTAGTAATGGAATTTGTTTCTGTAAGTTCTGAAGTTTTTTTAGTCACTACTCCTGAGCCGACCTCGATCACAGATGCTTATGCTGTTTTAAAAGCACTGAATCGCAGGGATAATTTTAATAAAGAGGAAACTATAATTAAATTGATTTCCAATCGAATTTATTCCGAAGAAGAAGGGAAAGAGATTTACAATAAGTTAAATTCAGTGGTCAAGAAATTCCTTAATATCGAGATGGAGTATCTTGGAGGTATACCACAGGATAGAGCTGTTTCTCAAGCTATTATGCAGCAGAAGCCTGTTATTATGGCATTTCCAAATTCAGTAGCTGCAAAAGCAATGATTTCCTTGGCGGAACGTGTCTACCAAGGTGATATAAAGATACCGAATGAAACTAAGGGAATAAAACGAATCTTTGCGAACTTAATACGTAGAGGAATGACAACCTAAAGATGAATAGTTAAGGGAGGGAGATCATGTTTAAAGACATAGCCTCAGTTGGTGATAAGATAGAATTAGTACAAATCAACAATCAAGGTAAAATAATAAATGAATCAAAACGCCATGTAAGTGTGGTATATGAGTTAGATGAGACTGATTATGCATCTATCGCTATCCCAATCGAAAATAGCAGGTTAATCCCTTTGGAAATCGGAGAATACTATCTTATATACATATTTAGTAAGAATGGTTTATTCCAATGTAAGGCGAAAGTAATAAAACAGTTTCGGATACAGAGCGCTTATGCTGCAAAGATTCAGATTATTTCTGATTTAGAAAAGCAGCAAAGAAGGCAATTTTTTCGTCTTGATATAGTACAAGATATGTCGTTTCGTGTTTTAACGAAGAACGAATGGGATGAAATTAAAAAGCTGCAAAACAGCTTTATTGATAAATCAAAAATGAAAGAAATCATGAAACAGGATCAGACAAATACATACACTTGGCAAGATGGCTTTATGATTGACATCAGCGGTGGTGGTATGAAGTTTAACTCCAAAGAGATTTGTAAAGAGGATGATATACTTCAAGTAAAATTTACTTTAGTTATGGAAAGTGGTTATAAGAATTTTCTTATCTATACTAAAGTTATTAGTTGTTCTGAAGCAAAAAATCTCACAGATATATATGCAAAACGTATTGTTTTCTTAAATATAAAGAGTGACGAAAGAGAAGCTATCGTACGTTATATCTTCGAAGAAGAACGTAAACGCCGAAACAAAGAAAATAGGTTAAGCTAGTGTATCGTCGGATGAGTAATCAGCTAGGATAAGTTATAGTACGATACACTTGCAGAGCCCTTCAAAAAAGCATAGGAAAATTATAGTGTAAACTAGCCTATCAATAGAATGGAGTACGAAAAGATGAAAAATATTTTGGTAGTTGATGACTCTGCACTTATGAGAAGGCTCATATCTGATATAATTAGAAGTGACAAGAGATTTGACATAAGTGATGTTGCAACAAATGGTTTGGAAGCCTTTGACCTAATTACCTTAAATCCGACAAAATATGATGCGATTCTTCTTGATATTAATATGCCTAAGATGAATGGGATTCAATTGTTGGAACAGCTAAATAAGATGCGGTTGAAGCTAAAAATCATTATGGTTAGTACACTAGCAAAAGAGGGAGCGAAAGAGACAATCCGTTGTCTAGAGCTTGGAGCATTTGATTTCGTTACGAAACCAGAAAGTTACATAGAAGCAAAGGATGGTGCGTTTAAAGAAAAAATACTGACAGCGCTTATCTTTGCAACAGAGTTGGTACCACCAACTCATGGGAAAGTAGCGGATAAGACAAGAACGGTATTAACGACATTAAATACACAAACCCATGATAGGGTAACTAAGCCGAAGGTTTTACTAGAACGAAAAAGCCATGTCAAGGTTTTAAACAACGCAAAAAAAATAGTTGCTTTGGCTTGTTCTACCGGTGGACCGAAAGCGCTCCATCAAGTAATCCCAAAACTTCCGGCAAATTTAGATGCTCCGATTGTTATTGTTCAACATATGCCTGAAGGATTTACCAATTCTTTGGCCTCTCGCCTGAATGAACTATGTGCGCTTACCGTAAAAGAAGCAGAACATGGTGAATTAGTTCAAAAAGGTTATGTTTATGTAGCAAAAGGTGGATCACAGTTAAGGATAGTGAAGTCTAGAGATGGCTATACCTTGTCTGTAACCACGGAAGCAGCTCGGAATAGTTTAAAGCCATGTGCAGACATTATGTATGAATCCTTGGTAAATACAGATTATGAAGATATTACCTGTGTAATTCTTACTGGTATGGGTGGAGATGGAACACAGGGAATTAAGCAACTGAATGAGAAAAATAATATTTACGTAATAGCACAAGACGAAGCGACTAGTACTGTTTATGGTATGCCAAAAGTTATCTACGAGGCAGGACTTGTAGATGAAGTGGTATCAATTGAAATGGTTGCTGAAGCTATAACGAAGAATGTGGGGGTGCAATGAGATGGATGTAAGTCAATATTTAGAGATTTTCATCGATGAAACAAAGGAACATCTTCAAAGTTTAAATGAACATTTGTTGATTCTAGAAAAAGAACCTGAGAATGAAGATACGATAAATGAGATATTCCGTTCTGCACATTCCTTAAAAGGAATGGCTGGAACAATGGGATATAAGAGAATGCAGAGACTTACTCATGATATGGAAAATGTATTTTCGGAAATTCGTGCAGGTAAAATGAAAGTAAAGGCTGAACTGGTGGATGTATTATTCAAAGGTTTGGATGCACTAGAATCTTATTTAGACCGTATTATTACTTCTGCTGACGAAGGTACAGAAGACAATGAGGATATCATTAAAAGCTTAAATCGTATTCTTGATGAAGGTGTAAAAGCTCAAGATACTTCTGATAGTAAAGAAGAGATTAGCAATTCGGTAGTAAGTGCAGCTGCAATTACATCCGTAATAGAGTCGCCACAAGCTGATATTGCTCTTGCAGATCATGAATTACGAGCTGTTGAAAAGATGCTAGAAGAGGGTGGACATGCGTATTCTTTAACAGTATACATACAAGAATCCTGTATTTTAAAAGCAGCAAGAGCCTTTCTAGTATTTAAAGCATTAGAAGAACTAGGTGACATCATTAAGAGTAAGCCAGAAGTTCAAGATATTGAAGATGAGCAATTCGATTTAGATTTTTCTGTTGTCTTATTAACAAAGGAATCTATGAGTAAGGTAGAGAAGGTTATCTCAGGTGTTTCTGAAATCAATGGTGTTGATATCTCAGAAATTATAGTGCCAAAGAGTGAACACAAAGAGGAAACTTTCAATGAAGCAGAGCAAAATAGGGATCAAAAATCTTTATCAAAAGATTCCTCTAATGCTAAGAGCGTAGCAGCTACTGCAAAACAAAAAGAATCCGCAAAACCAGTTGTGAACCGTTCTGTTCGTGTTGATATTGAAAAGTTAGATGATTTAATGAACCTTGTCAGTGAGCTTATTATTGCGAAAAATGGTTTGGTTTCTATGAATGGTACCGAAACGAAATCAGATGCTATGGGTGGTTTTAACGAACAGATTGAGTACTTAGAAAGAATTACGACGAATCTACATCAATCCGTAATGAAAGTTCGTATGGTACCGATTGAAAGTGTAGTGAATCGTTTCCCACGTATGATTCGTGACTTATCCAAAAAACTTGATAAGAAAATGGAATTATACATGACAGGCGAAGATACAGAATTAGACCGTACGGTAATCGATGAAATCGGTGATCCATTAATGCATCTTCTCCGTAATGCAGCAGATCATGGGCTTGAAAGCAATGAAGAGAGAATTAGTCTTGGGAAACCTGAGACAGGCTCCATCTTCTTAGATGCTTATCAGGAAGGTAACAATGTAGTAATAGAAGTCAGGGATGACGGTTCTGGAATTAATGTAGAAAAGATAAAGAGAAAAGCTATCGATAAGGGTACGATAACTGAAGAGCAGGCAGCTGCGATGACAGACAAAGAAATTATTGATTTGTTGTTCCGTCCAAGTTTCTCAACTGCTGAAGTAATCTCTGATGTATCTGGTCGAGGTGTAGGTCTTGATGTTGTGAAGACAAAGATTGAGACGTTAGGTGGAAGTATTGAAACTAAGACAACTCTTTCGAAAGGAAGCAACTTCATTATTCGTCTACCTCTAACTCTTGCAATCATTCAGGCATTGATGGTAGAACTTGGGACAGAGAAATATGCGATTCCACTTGGTAGTATTGAAACAATTGAAAATGTAGCAACGAAGGAAATCAAATACGTACAGTCTAAAGAAGTTATTCACCTACGAGGTAATGTTATTCCATTAATACGTTTAAATAAGATTCTTGATGTGCCAGAAACCAATAAAGAAACTGAGGATTTAACAGTTGTAATCGTTAAGAAGGGTGACAAACTTGCAGGACTTGTCGTAGATAACTTAATTGGGCAGCTTGAGATTGTAATCAAATCAATCGGGAAATATATCAATAACAGCAAGATGATAAGTGGTGCAACTATCTTAGGTGATGGTGAAATCGCATTAATTCTTGATGTAAATTCTTTGGTATAGGGGGGACGCAGTATGGAAACGAACAAAGTGACAGGGAATGATTCAAAACAATACATTGTTGTTACCCTAGGAAATGAACAGTTTGGTATCAATATTCAATATGTAGATAATATCGTAAGAATGCAACGCATTACAAGAGTACCAAAGGCGCAACCGTATTTTAAAGGTGTTATCAATATTCGAGGTGAAATTATCCCAGTGATGAGCCTTCGTTTAAAATTTGGCTTAGAACCAGATGAAATAACCAATGCTACTCGTATTTTAATCATCAAACTAGAACCTCAGGCAGCAATTGGTATTATTGTTGATGAAGTAAAAGAAGTAGTTACCATCGATGATGAAAGCGTGGATAAGATTGCAAGCAGTTCAAATGACGAAAAAGCTGCTTATCTTGCTGGAGTAGGAAAACATGGTGATGGATTAATCTCATTGTTAAATCTATCAGCAGTTATTATCGAAAAAGAAACAGATGTAAAATAACAAAAAGTTGAGCAATTTGTGCTTTAGCACAAACTGCTCACATTAAGAAAGGCGTTATGCGCCAGAATTGAGGTACCTATGTCTGATAAAGATTTTAACACTATAAATTCTATGCAGTTTGACGTATTAAAAGAGATTGGTAATATCGGTGCAGGTAATGCAACGACAGCATTATCCAAACTGCTAAATGCGAAGGTAGATATGAAAGTTCCAAAGATAGAGCTTCTAGAGTTTAAGGATTTATCGGATGTCATTGGAGGCGCTGAAAACGTTGTAGTTGGTATCCTCCTAACGCTAGACGGTGATATTGATGGAATGATTATGTTCATTCTTGAGCAAGAACCGGCGAGAGCAATTGTTCGCATGTTAATGCAAGGAATGTGTGAAGTTTCAGAAGAATTTACAGAGCTAGAGTTATCAGCATTACAAGAGATTGGAAATATCATTGCTGGAGCATATCTATCTTCGCTATCTACATTAACGAACATGACGATAACCTCCAGCATACCATATTTAGCAATCGATATGGCAGGAGCGATTCTTAGTGTACCAGCAATAGAGTTTGGCAAGATAAGTGATAAGGCACTATTAATTGAAACTGAATTTGGTGATAAGGATCTAGAAGTTAACGGATATTTTGTTTTAATACCAACACTGGATTCCTATAACGCAATCTTAACTTCATTAGGAATGTAGTGTGAAAAATCAAAGATTCTTCACGAATTGAATTGGAACAATTCAATTTGCAAATATTGTGCTATCGCCCAAATTCGCAGAATTGCAATAGAATGGAGATTAATATGGGGGATATGATAAAAGTTGGTATGGCGGACATGAATGTTTGTAAACCTCCAGATAGTATTACTACGTTAGGTCTTGGATCTTGTGTTGGAATTGTATTATACGATCCAGGGAAAAAAATATCTGGTATGGTACATATTATGTTACCTGATAGTACCAAAATAAAAAACAATGAGAACATAGCGAAATTTGCAGATACCGGTATTGATGAATTAATACGACGTTTGTTAGCGCTTGGAGCTGGTCGTTCTGCATTGGTTGCAAAAATTGCTGGCGGAGCACAGATGTTTGCATTTAGTAGTAACAATGATATGCTCCGAGTTGGTGAGCGTAACGTAGAAGCTACAAAAGAAAAATTAAATTCATTAAGGATTCCAATTCTTGCTCAGGATACCGGTTTAAATTACGGTAGAACCATTGAATTTAATCCAGAATCTGGAGAATTACTAATTAAATCTGTTGGGAAGCCTCTAAAGAAAATCTAATTTTTATAAAAGCAATCAATTATGTGTGCTAAAGCACGCAGATGGGAGTATTATGAAGAATAAGAACATACCTGCGATTGTTACGTTATGTGCAGGAGCCATCGCAAGCATCACCTGTATAGTGAATCGGTATAATTTGGTTTCAACACTTGGAATCGTATTGTGTGTGCTCATTGTCTTTTACGTGATTGGATTAATTGTAGGCAAAATCATTATGAAAACAAATAAGGCTGCTAATGACGCATATATCGAGCAGGAACGAATTAAAATGAAGGCTGCAAAGGCAGAAGAAGCAGTATCTGAGGATGGAATAACGGACGAGTCGTTAGAAGAAGTAGATGACGAAACAGTGGTTACATTACAAGAGAAGGTTGATTAATACAGGGGAGAGATAGCCTATGAGTGCTGATGCAAAGCAAAAATTATGGGATGAATACAGTAAGAAGAGAACTCCTGACGTCAGAGAAAAAATCATAATTGAGTATGCGAATCTAGTAAAGATTGTAGCAGGAAGACTCAGCATTTATTTAGGATATAATGTGGAATATGACGATTTGGTTGGTTATGGAACCTTCGGTTTAATCGATGCAATAGATAAATTTGACTGTGAAAAGGGAGCCAAATTCGAAACTTATGCATCTCTTCGTATACGTGGTGCAATCCTTGATCAGATCCGTAAGATGGATTGGATTCCAAGAACATTAAGACAGAAGCAAAAACGGTTAGATGCAGCATATCAGAAGCTGGAAATTATGTATGGCCGTCAAGCAACAGATGAAGAAGTGGCGAAAGAGCTTGAAATCACTACGGGAGAACTAGAAACTTGGCAGAATCAAACGAAGATATCGAACCTTGTATCCTTAGATGAATATATGGAACAAGGGGAAGTTAGGGTAGAAAATACTGCCAGTGAGGATTATGTCCAGCCAGAGAAGGTAATAGAAAAGCAAGAATTAAAAGCAATGTTAGTGAAGGCATTAGAGTATCTGACAGAAAAAGAAAAGAAAGTTATCGTCCTATATTATTATGAGGACTTAACAATAAAAGAAATTAGTGCGGTACTGGAAGTGTCTGAATCTAGAATATCACAGCTGCATACTAAGGCATTACAAAAGATGAGACAAAAGTTAGGTAATAACTTAAATATATTTATGGGGCAGTAAGTGAAGAAACTCTTGAGACAGCATAAAGACTGCAAGAAAACAAAGAAACTTGTAGAGTATGAATGTATAGGGAGAGTGTTAAAATGGCGAATGATAATGCAATATTTCAACTGATAACGAATAACGATGGCACTTACCTTCAGTTAATTCCAGCGAAAGGATTAGGAAAAACTTTCTTATTCAACGAATTGGATGAGTATTTGACGAAGCGTAGAATTGATTATGACAAAGTAGTGGTGAATGATGCTTTACTTAGGTTAACGGAAACTAAGATCGTTAAGCTTAATAATGCTGTTCGTATGCCAGAAGGTGAAGGAATCAAAGTAACAATTTCAGATGACCGTATGGAGGCTGTCGCAAGATTTTATCCACCATCTCCAAATGGAAGTGTTATGAATTTCACGGAAATAATTAATGACCTTGTAAAAGCAGGAGTAAAATATGGGGTCGTCGAAGAGAATGTAAAATCATTCTTAAATGAAAGAATTTATTTAGAAGATATTGTATTAGCACGTGGAACTGAACCAGTTCAAGGGAAAAATGCTGTTATAACTTACTATTTTAATACAGATTTAACAAGAAAACCTAAAGAGAATGAAGATGGTACAGTTGATTTTCATCAGCTAGATACTATTAGTAGAGTAAGCAAGGGCGCATTGTTAGCAAATTTAGTACCAGCTATTCAGGGGAGGCCAGGAATTAGTGTAGTGGGAGCTGCAATCCAACCGGATAGAGTAGAACATAAAATTTTAAGGACAGGAACAAAGACAAAATTGTCTGAAGACGGAGGTTCCTTATACTCTTTGGCAGATGGACATGCATTATTAAGTGGTGAAAAAGTAAATGTATCAGACTCTTTTGAGATAAAAGGGGACGTTGATGCTTCTACTGGTGATATCGAGTACGATGGTAATGTTTCTATCAAAGGTAGTGTACGTACAGGCTATAAGGTAATTGCTAATGGTGATATAATTGTTGATGGTGTAGTAGAAGGCGCTCTGTTACAGGCAGGAGGCCAGATTATATTAAAACGTGGAATTCAGGGTATGAACAAAGGAGCCCTTATCGCAGCGAGTAATATAGTCAGTAAATTTATTGAGAATGCAGAGGTTCGTGCCGGTGGCTACATAACTTCAGAGGCGCTTCTACACAGTCGCGTTTCTGCAAGAGGTGATGTAATTGTTGGTGGCAAGAAGGGATTCATTACAGGAGGCGAAATTCGATCAGGTACAATGATTCATGCCAAAACAGCAGGTTCCACGATGGGAACGAATACTTTACTTGAGGTTGGCGTAGATCCGACCATTATTGAAGAGTATCGTCGTATTGAAAAAGAGCTGCCGAATATGAATAAGGAATTGGAACAACTTACTCAGAACCTATTATTATATTTAAAGAAATTTAAAGGCGGAGAAAATTTACCGCTAGATAAGAAGTTATTGATTAAATCAATGTCGGTAAATAAAGATGCACTTGAGAAAAAGAAGGCGGAATCGATTGCGCGCATGGAAGAGCTTCAGTCATTTATGGATGATAATGAGAGTGGTTGTATTAAGATAAGCGATACGATATATCCTGGATGCAAGGTAGCAATTTCAAATGTGGTATATTATGTTCGTAATGAAACTGTTCATTGCAGTTTGGTTAGAGATCGTGCTGATATAAAGGTAGGTCCTTACTAAGCCCATTTTCTTTGAAAGGGGAGTTAATATGCCAATAACACCGATTGAAATGATATCGATACCAACGAAGTCACAAGAGGCATCATTAGTAAAAAGTGTTGAGAATCAAAGGCCATTGAACGAACAAATAGCTTTTGCTGGGAAGTTTAATGATGATATTAAGCATCATAGTGAACAACCAACCGCAGCAACAAAAAGTGATAATCCGGAATATCGATATGATGCAAAAGAAAAAGGGAACAACTCATTCTTTGAACAGCAAAATAAACAAAAGAAAAAAGATAAGAAAAAGGATGATAGTTTAGGAAAGAATGAAAATGAACCACATAGAGGAATTGATATCAGAATATAAAGGGGAACATAAGTAACTATGAGTACACCACAAATTATATTACTGATTGTCGGCTTGGCTTTTATTTTTCTAAGTTTCTTACTTGTAGAACGACCAAAAGCAGGAAAAGGGCAGTCTTCTAGTATTGGTGATAGTTTAAACTATGAACTTAGCGAAGAAGAGAAGAAGAAAATAAGACGACAGGTACAAGCAGTAATCGAACAAGAAATGAGCAATCGAATCATCGATGCTGAGGATAAGTTAAACCAGTTATCGAACGAAAAAATTATGGCGGTTAATGAGTTTTCTACGGGAGTCCTTGAGAAGATAGAAATAAACAATAGTGAAGTTGTATTCTTATTTCAGATGTTAAATGAGAAAGAAGAAGAATTAAAATCAACATTTTCAAAGATGGAAACAGTACGTAGGGATGTTAAGGACTTGCATGATAAACTCTCAAAACTCATAGATGAAAGAAATAAGATAACCACAGTAACTTCGAAGGGTGAGGAACACTTTGAGAGTACAGAAGAGAAACTAAAAGCTCTTGAGGAAGCGGAAGCAACGGATTTTGTCCATATGGAAAAGTGTACTAATAATTCTGTTGGGACAGATACTGACCTTTTGGTTACTAAGCACAAGGATGAAATAATTAATCTCTATAAGAAACAATATTCCATCCGTGACATTTCAAAACAGTTAGGTCTAGGGCAAGGTGAAGTGAAACTTGTACTTGATTTATATGCAAATAAAATGAGGTAATATAGGAAAGATTTCTTTAAGTAAGTATTGTTTCCTAATCAATTTAAAACCTACTATCATTATACATAATAAGAAAAAGTTCGCGAAGCGTGCTTTTTCTTATTATGTATTGAGTACATGCCTAGAAATGGAGAAAAGATGAAATTAAAATATTACATGAGGGGAATAGGAGTAGGCATCTTATTTTCCACAATGGTATTTCTTGTTGTGGGTAATGAAAAACCACAAATGACGGACGAACAAATAATTAAAGCAGCAAAAGAGCTTGGAATGGAAGAGAAGAAAACGGTAGATTTATCTGGACTAAATCCTACTCCAACCGTAGTACTAGATGGAAAAAACGAAGGTTCTGATAAGTTGTCCAATACAGATCAAGATGGAGCAAATGATAAGGATAATCTACCATCCGTTACCCCAGGAATCGATGGGAGTGGAGCGGAAAGTTTAGATACCAATGACACGAAGAAGGACAATAATACATCTTCAAATTTGGATGAATCAAAGAAGGATAATAATTCTGCTGTAGATCATAGCTCGTCTGTTGATAATAATGGCTCAAAGAGTGATGAGAGTACCGAGAATGATTCTGTTGATAAAATAGAGTTAGTTATAAAATCAGGCATGTTCTCTCATCATGTTGCTGATTTATGCAAGACCTTAGGCTTAGTTGAAGATGCGAAAGAATTTGATAGTTACCTAATTAGGAATGGTTATGCTAGCAAAATTCGTACCAATCGTTATGAGATACCAGTTGGAGCAAGCTATGAAGAGATTGCAAGCCTTATTACAACGAAACCACGATATTAAGAAAGAAAATCCGTTAAAGATAGATATAATTCTTATTATATCTTTATATTTTAGATCATAAATTATATTTTGAGGAATTTTTGTTCAAAAGCCTTGCTTTCTATATTTTCTCATGATATAATGTTAGAGCAAAAATCACGTACAAGTTCGAGGCATGGTGCCTGAATAGGTCTGCTAAGAATACAGCTTGTGCGGAAGCAAAAACCAAAATGGAGGAAAAAACATGAGCGTTATTTCAATGAAACAATTACTTGAAGCAGGTGTTCACTTTGGTCACCAGACAAGAAGATGGAACCCTAAGATGGCAGAGTACATCTACACAGAAAGAAATGGTATCTACATCATCGACTTACAGAAATCTGTAGGTAAAGTTGACGAAGCTTACTATGCAATCAAAGACGTAGTAGCAAACGGTGGAAAGGTACTTTTCGTTGGTACTAAGAAGCAGGCACAGGATTCCGTTAAGTCTGAAGCTGAGCGTTGTGGAATGTACTATGTAAACGAGAGATGGTTAGGTGGAATGCTCACTAACTTCAAGACTATCCAGTCCAGAATCAAGAGATTAAAAGAGATCGAGACAATGGCTAACGATGGTACATTCGAAGTTCTTCCTAAGAAGGAAGTTATCGAATTAAAGAAGGAATGGGAGAAGCTTGAGAAAAACCTTGGTGGTATCAAGGATATGAAGGAAGTTCCAGAAGCAATCTTCGTTGTTGACCCTAAGAAAGAAAGAATCTGTATTCAGGAAGCACATAATCTTGGTATTAAGTTAATCGGTATTGCTGATACTAACTGTGATCCAGAAGAACTTGATCATGTAATCCCAGGTAATGACGATGCAATCAGAGCTGTTAAATTAATCGTAGCTAAGATGGCAGATGCTGTTATTGAAGCAAACCAGGGCGTACAGTTAACAGATTCTACAGACGTAGCTGAAGAAGCAACTGAGACTGTAGAGGCATAATAAGCGCTGTTGCAAAGTAAATCACCTATGTTTGTATTTAATACAATGATGTGAATAAGTGCTTCAGCCTGACCGCAAATGTTAGGCTGGAGCATTTTTAGGTAATTCATATATTATTGTGGACTTGTTTACAATAATTGTAAATACGTGATATAGTAAACTATGACATAGTTTTATAAAATAATGAATGAACATGGAGGACAACAAAATGGCTATAACAGCTGGAATGGTTAAAGATTTAAGAGAAATGACCGGTGCAGGTATGATGGACTGCAAAAAAGCATTAGCTGAAACAGATGGCGATATGGACAAGGCAGTAGAATTCTTAAGAGAAAAAGGACTTGCAGCTGCTGAGAAAAAAGCAGGAAGAATTGCAGCAGAAGGTATCTGTGCTACTAACGTAAGTGCTGATGGAAAGGTTGCTGCTATTGTTGAAGTTAACTCCGAAACAGACTTCGTAGCAAAGAACGAAACGTTCAGAACATTCGTTTCTGCTGTAGCTGCACAGGCTGCTACAACTACTGTATCTGATATCGATGCATTCTTAGCTGAGCCTTGGAGCCTTGATGCTGCTAAGACTGTAAAGGATGAGTTAGCATCTCAGATTGCTATCATCGGTGAGAACATGAACATCAGAAGATTCGAGAAGATCGTTACAGAAAACGGCTTTGTAGAGTCCTACATCCACAGCGGCGGAAGAATCGGTATCTTAGTTGAGATGGAAGCTTCTTTAGTAAATGATGCTGCAAAAGAATGTGCGAAGAACGTAGCTATGCAGGTTGCAGCTATGAACCCTAAGTATGTAGATCAGTCTGAAGTTCCTGCTGAATACATCGAGCATGAAAGAGAAATCTTAAAAATTCAAGCTATGAACGATCCTGCAAATGCTAACAAGCCAGAGAATATCATCGATAAGATGTTAGTTGGTCGTTTAAATAAGCAATTAAAAGAGATCTGCTTAGTAGATCAGGTATACGTAAAAGATGGTGACTTAACTGTTGGTAAGTACGTTGAGAGCGTAGCAAAAGAATTAGGTGCTACACTTAAGATCAAGAGATTCGTTCGTTTCGAAACTGGTGAAGGTATCGAAAAGAAGAGCGAAGATTTTGCTGCTGAAGTTGCAAAGCAAATGGGAATGTAGTTTCTACGTAGTAGAAACGAAATATTTGCTTTTGCAGATGGGTATGTAGTTTTTACGAAGTAAACATTTGCTTCTGCAGATGAGTATGTAATAAATTGGCTCTGTACAAAGTGTTGAGGTGAGGTTCCTTTGGAACCCGCCTAGATACTAGGTGCAGGGCCTTTTATTTTGGGCTCTATGTCAAGTCTTGATGTATGATTGTTATCAATCATGCTCCATTACTGGATGTAGAGCAATTTCTATTTTAAAAGAGCGCTTAAGCCGCAGAAAACTCAGTGTTTTCGGCGTTTTTTTTGTGTACAGAAGTATGGAAAATTACAGCAAAGTTTTGTTTGTTTAAATTAGGGAGTGGTTTACTTTTATATAAATTAGGAAGTGGTCTGTTTTTATAGTTTAGGTATTGACAAATGAATTATTAAATATTATAGTAAACATATTAAATTACTATGAATACTATGAATTATAAGAGAAGGAGATAAGATATGAAAGTGAACCACACAAATAATGCAAATCAGAATATGATGTGTTGCTGTTGCTGTATGAGTAAATCTACAGCTTATTTGTGTGCACCCAACAATATCTGATTTTCAATTCTTAAGTAAGATATAAGTATGAGGAAAGAAGCAGGTAATGAGTGTACCTGTTTCTTTTTTTATGAGTAAATTCGACTTAATGTAATGTTACTAAATTTGTGAGAATTATGAAATGGAGTGTCTTTATTGACTATAGCAAAAGAGAGAAGAATAAGTTGTTTTAACAAATAAATTGTGCTTGTATATTGAGATGCAATTCATATAGTAAGGTGCTAAAGCGCCAGATTGGAGGATATAATGAAACAGATATTATGGTTTGGAGATTCGAATACATAAGGGTTGATATGTGAAACAAGAGATGCAATGTATGGTAAATTAGGTGTGGTGATATGATGTAAGAGTAAACGATAGGGAACTCGAATCATATAGAGGAAGAAGGACATCGAATTCTAGAGATGTCTTATATCAAAAGCTAGAAGGGGATAGGAGCCATGGATTTTGGATTTATGAAGAGTCATATACCGTTGTATGTAGAAGCAGCGAAAATGACAATGAAAATATCACTATTTGGAATAGTGCTGGCGATTTTAATCGGACTGATTTGTAGTCTCATAAAGACGTTAAGGATACCAATACTTAAGTTACTAGTGAACATTTATATTGAGATATCTAGAAATACACCATTGTTGATTCAACTATTTTTTTTATATTTTGGACTTCCCAAAATCGGTATTGTGCTCAGTTCAGAAAGTTGTGCTATTATCGGTCTTGCATTTCAAGGGGGAAGTTATATGGCAGAAGCATTTCGAACAGGTATAGATAATGTTGCACCAATTCAAACGGAATCCGGGTTAAGTCTTGGATTTACAAAGAGGCAAGTTTTCTTTCATATTGTACTTCCACAAGCCATCGCAACTTCTGTTCCAGTCTTTTGTGCTAATATCATATTTTTAATAAAGGAAACATCCGTATTCAGTGCAGTAGCATTAGCAGACTTAATGTTTGTAGCAAAAGATTTAATTGGAATTTACTATAAAACGGACGAAGCACTCTTTTTATTGGTAATGGCTTATCTGATTATATTATTGCCACTATCGTTAATCTGTACCTGGATAGAAAGGAGGGTCCGTTATGCAGGATTCGGGAATACAAGTCCTATTTCAGGGAACTAATTTTTTAAGATTACTAGAAGGGCTTTGGGTATCGCTTCGTATTTCGGTTATTGCTATAGGATTATCCGTTGTTCTTGGAATTCCATTTGGTGTGGTAATGACAAGTAAAAGTAGAGTAATTCGATTCTTCTCCAGAATCTATCTGGAAATTGTTCGGATTATACCACAACTGGTGTTACTATTTCTAGTATACTTTGGAGCAGCGAAGCACCTTAGTATGAACCTTTCAGGTGGAACTGCTGCGGTGATTGTATTTACATTTTGGGGTGCCGCTGAGATGGGGGATTTGGTAAGGAGTGCTCTAATATCCATTCCAGTACATCAATATGAAAGCGGTTTTGGTCTTGGAATGACCAAAATACAGGTATATTGGTATCTAATTATACCGCAGACGGTAAGAAGACTTCTGCCATCCTTGATGAACTTGTTAACAAGAATGATAAAAACTACATCGCTGGTTGTTCTTATCGGCGTTGTTGAAGTAGTAAAAGTCGGAAAACAGATCATAGATGCTTCCAGGTATACGATGCCAAAAGCAGCCCTATGGGTGTATGGTACGATCTTTCTGATGTATTTCGCCATCTGTTATCCGTTTTCTATGTTGTCCGCTAAATTAGAGAAAAGGTTGAAGGATTGAGGATATGAATAAACAAGAAGAGGTTTTAAAGGTAGAACATTTAATGAAATCTTATGATAAGAAAGAGCCCGTCTTAAAGGACATCTCTTTTACTCTAAATAAAGGAGAAGTGGTTGTGATTGTTGGCCCTTCCGGTTGTGGTAAAAGTACCTTTTTAAGATGCTTAAATATGTTAGAGCCAATTAATTCTGGGACGATTCATTTCAAGGATCAGGTAATTAGTAGGGATGAAAAAAAGGTTCATGAGATTAGACAAAAAATCGGAATGGTATTTCAAAGCTATGACTTATTTCCACATAAGAATATTATAGGTAACATACTTTTGGCACCATTAAAGGTACAAAAAAGAGCGAAGAAAGAAGTTGAGCTTGAGGCGGAAGCACTACTTGAGCGAGTAGGGCTTTTAGAAAAAAAGGAAGCTTATCCTAGACAATTATCCGGTGGACAAAAGCAAAGGGTAGCTATCGTTCGAGCATTGATGATGCATCCGGAGATACTACTCCTAGATGAAATAACTGCCGCGCTAGATCCG
>NZ_DAMADT010000015.1:51721-53232 GCF_031997925.1 Lachnoclostridium sp.
ATTACAGGTAGTACTGGAACTTGCCAAAGAGGGAAATACCATGGTGATCGTAACCCATGAAATGGAATTTGCCAAAGCAGTGGCAGATAGAGTTTTGTTTATAGATGAGGGGGTTATCGTAGAAGAAAGTACCCCAAAAGAGTTTTTTACCTGTCCAAAAACAGAACGTGCGAAACAGTTTTTGAATACATTTCATTATGAAGCGATTTAAACAAGAAAAACACGATTCGCTTTTCTTTGTCATAAAGAAAGATGTGTAAAAAACACAGTGTGTATGTAAAGGAAAATAAGTGAGAATTTCGTTTTAAAAACGTGTTATTAAAAATTTGTTCAACTAGTACATTGTGCCAAGGCACAATGTTGCTATCAATATAAAAAGGCGCAAGCGCCAGAAAAGAGGAGTTTATGAAAAAGAAGATTTTAGGAGCAATTTTAACACTGACTATGGTAGCAGGAATCTTAACTGGATGTGGTCAGGCAAAAGAGAGCAATACTGGAGCTACAGCAAAAGCAAGGACATTAGAAGATATTAAAAAAGACGGAAGTATCAAGATTGGTGTATTCAGTGATAAAAACCCTTTTGGATATGTGGATTCCAATGGTGATATTAAAGGGTATGATGTTTACTTTGCTAAACGTATTGGTAAAGATTTATTAGGAAGTGAAGATAAGGTTGAATTTGTTTATGTGGAAGCAGCTAACCGTGTGGAATATTTAAAGTCCGCAAAAGTAGATGTTATTTTAGCTAATTTTACTGTAACTAAGGACCGTAGTGAGCAGGTAGACTTTGCACTTCCATATATGAAGGTAGCTCTTGGTGTGGTTTCACCAGATAACGCATTAATCACTGATATAGACCAGCTTAAAGATAAGACTTTAATTGTGGTAAAGGGTACAACCGCAGAAACTTATTTTATGGAAAATCATTCCGATATCAAACTGTTAAAATTTGATGAATACCAAGAGGCATACGATGCATTGTTAGATGGAAGAGGAGATGCATTCTCAACAGACAACACAGAAGTTCTTGCATGGGCATTGCAAAATAAAGGTTTTTCCGTAGGTATAGAGTCCATTGGTAGTGTTGACACCATTGCTGCTGCTGTACAAAAAGGAAATAAAGAATTATTAGACTGGATTAACACCGAGATTAAGGCATTGGCTGAGGAGCAGTTCTTCCATAAGGACTTTGAAGAAACATTAAAGCCTGTGTATGGTGAAAATATAGATCCAGAAAACCTCGTAGTGGAAGGTGGAGAGCTTAAGTAATTCATTCAAATGGAATTAGATGGAGAGCAATAGCATTAGAGTTGATGGTTACGAGGTAGTAGCGAAGCGGACTAGAAATTTAATCGAATAGAAATGATATAGCAGACGGGTTTAAAAATGTAATATGAAAAACAGTTTTCTGCCCGTCATTTATATTTTATTAAAATTAGTTTTTACATTTGATTCGCTTTAAATTATAACCGTTTGATAAACATGTAGCTGCCCCAGCGATTAAACTACCC
>NZ_DAMADT010000015.1:53242-60413 GCF_031997925.1 Lachnoclostridium sp.
CCATGCCAAAAACAGTACTTTGTATTATACCATAAATTCCAATACAGATTAAGATACCACCTAACCCCATACCAATGGTGGAACCAATCTTTGCAACCTTTTTGTTTGGGTATAATCCGCTACTAGCTCTTTTTGCAAGATCCATATATTTTTTTGTATGCTTCCTTACATCTAATCTTTCCATGGTTAGTACCTCCTAATCAAATATATCATTAATTAAATGATCAATCATAAATTCAAAAACTTTTGTTGCGTCACATAGCATATTATCTTTTTGAGAAATGCTAGATAGCATTGCCATCAAAAGAGAAATAGCTAAATCTTCATCAATTTTTAGGGAGAGGAAGGGCTTGTGAAGCATATATTTTGTACTAATATAACTGTTGTCGTTTAATTCTTGGCGTTGTTGTTCACTTAGCTTATGAAAGAAACTTAAAAAATCGGGATTTTTCGTGTCATACATGAAACTACTTTTGCTGTATTCCAAATAGATTTCTTTTAATGCTTCTGCAATACCGTATTTGCTCTGATTTTGTGATATTCGTTCTTCCACACTTTCATAAAGTTGTTTTTGCGTGTCTTTGATAACTTGATAAAAGAGTGCCTCTTTTGAATCAAAAAAATTATAAAAGGACCCTTTAGAAATACCAACATCATTACAAAGAGTATCAATACTGGTTTTCTTGTAGCCATATTTTTGCCAACTCGATTTACATTCTTTCATCAGTTTTTCTGTAATTACTTTTTTCTCTTCCTCAGCGAATCCTTTCGGCATGAAAAACCTCCTATATTTACATATGACTATTTAAGTGTTTATAGTCATATAAATTATATCTTATTTAAGAAATATAGTCAATGTATTTTTAATCCATAAACCACAGACTATTAGAGAGCAAACAGTCTAACAGTTAATTTTCATAAATAATGATGAAAGGAGCTTAAATAATGATGAAAGGTACTTATATAATGACGAAGGAGCTTAAATAATGATAAAAGGTACTTATATAATAAAAGGTACTTATATAATAAAAGGTTCTTATATAATATTGAAGGGAACTTAAATAATAATGAAAAGCTATCTTAAATAATAATGAAAAGTTATCTTGACATATCTAACTTTCATCATTATAATGTCTTCAATAGCATAAGAAAAGCAATGACGGAAAGAGTAGTTTATCGGAAACATACAGAGAGAAAAACATTAGGTGGGAGTTTTTTATGAAGGAAGATAGACGAAAACCATTCCAGAGCTGTAGCGCTGAAACGTAGTAAGTGCTACCGTATGCCTGCGTTAAAGGATAGGATTTGATAGAATCTGAAGTGAAAAGTTAAGGTGGAACCGTGCAGTAGGATTATTTGCACCCTTAAGAGTGGTAGATTACCATGCTCTTTTGGGTGCTTTTCTTATGCTTTTTATTCAAATTTTGAAAGGAGAGCAATGAAAATGAAAGTAATACGAAAGGATGGTTCCATTGTAGAACGAAAATTTGAGGAATTGGAAGGAAGGGAGGCATTTTGGCATACGAGTGCACATGTATTAGCACAAGCGGTAAAAAGACTATATCCAACAACGAAATGTGCCATAGGTCCGTCGATTGAGCAAGGGTTTTATTATGATTTTGAGTTTGACTTTAATTTTACAGCAGAACATCTTCAAAAAGTTGAGGATATGATGAAGACGATTATCGAAGAATCTCTCGTCCTTCAACAATTTATATTGTCTCGTGAAGAAGCATTCCATTTTCTAGAGAAGAAGGAGGAGCCATATAAACTAGAATTATTGAATGAGTTGCCATGTAATGCGAAAATTAGTTTTTTTGAGCAAGGTGAATTTGTTGATCTATGTTCAGGGCCTCACCTTAGTAATGTCAGTTATATTAAGGCTTTAAAGCTAACTCAGGTTGCCGGTGCTTATTGGAGAGGGAAGGAAGAGAATAAAATGCTTACAAGAATTTATGGAACTTCTTTTTCAAGAAAATCCGACCTTGAGACATATTTAAAGCAACAGGAAGAAGCAAAACTTAGGGATCATCGAAAACTTGGCAAAGAACTGGAGTTATTTACATTTATGGAGGAAGGGCCTGGTTTCCCATTTTTTTTACCAAAGGGTATGGTGATAAAGAATCTCTTACTGGACTATTGGAGAGCTCTTCATGAACGAGAAGGTTATGTAGAAATATCAACACCTATGATACTCAATCGTAAATTATGGGAAACATCAGGGCATTGGGATCATTATAAAGAAAACATGTATCTAACTAATATTGACGATGACATCTATGCAATAAAGCCAATGAATTGCCCCGGAGGAATGCTTGTTTATGGGAGTAAACCACGTTCTTACAAGGAGCTTCCACTTCGTTTCGGTGAATTAGGATTGGTGCATCGCTATGAGAAGTCAGGGCAGCTTCATGGGCTTATGAGAGTGCGATGCTTTACGCAAGACGATGCTCACATCTTTATGGCAGAAGAACAAATTAAAGAAGAAATTAAAGGTGTTATCCGTCTAACAGACGAGGTTTATAAAAAATTTGGATTTACCTATCATGTCGAGCTATCAACACGTCCGGAAAACAGTATTGGTTCCTTGGAAGACTGGGAACTCGCAACAAATGCATTAAAAACGGCTTTGGAAGAGATGGAGCTTCCTTACTTGATTAATGAGGGAGATGGTGCATTTTATGGACCTAAGATCGATTTTCATTTAAAAGATTCCATCGGAAGAACTTGGCAATGCGGAAGTATTCAGTTAGATTTTCAGTTACCCCTCCGATTTGGGGTAGAATATATTGGTGCTGACGGGGAAGTCCATCGCCCTATTATGATTCATCGTGTTATATTTGGTTCCATCGAGCGATTCTTTGGAATTCTAATTGAACACTATGCAGGCAAATTTCCAACTTGGTTAGCACCGGTACAGGTTAAGGTGTTAACAGTATCGGAGCAGTTTAATGACTATGCTAAAGATATTATTAAGGAATTAAAGCTACAAGGAATACGAGCTAGTCTCGATAGCCGTAGTGAAAAACTGGGATATAAAATAAGAGAGGCAAGGCTTGATAAGATACCGTATGTTTTAATTATTGGACAAAAGGAAATGGAGAGTAAGAAAATATCGGTGTGGAACCGTGAAGAAGGAGACTTAGGTGAATTTTTAATTGGAGATGTTGTTAACTTAATTAATAAAGATACTATGTTATAATATTAGAAATATCATGAGTATTTTTATTACTATATTGGATATAAAGAAGCTATATTAAAAAGCTTATCAAAAGACTCCATCAAGAGGTTACATTAAGAAGGTGGATTAAGAAGGTGCGTTAAGAAGTTATATTAGGAAGCTACATCAAGAAGTTGCATTAAGAAGATACATTAAGAAGGTGGATTAAGAAGGTGCATTAAGAAGTTATATTAGGAAGCTACATCAAGAAGTTGCATTAGGAAGCTACATTAAGAAGCTCCTGTATGAAACTACATTAATAAGCTACTATACTATTAACAAGACTAAGGATTTGATAAAGTAAAACTTTTTGGGCTACTCAAAAGGATACTTTTATCAGATCCTTTTTTATTATTAACGTTTAACTTACGGAGATAAAATCACGACAAGACAGATAGAGAATAACAAACTTCTAAGGACTAATAAAATCAATTTATCTATATGCTTACCAGAATATTCTCCCACCTCTTAGGTGGGAGTACTTCTAAGAGGTGGGGCTTATCACTTAGCACTTTGAGAGTATATCACGTAGTACTTATTAACTATAGAAAGTAATTATCTGGAAGTATATATTGGGAATAGTTGGTTATATATGTAAGAGCTTACAATATATGGCCAATAATAATAAAGAGAAGGAGTTTTTTATCTATGTGGTTTACAAAAAAAGGGGTTTCAAAAGTAATTGCATGCTTGTTAGTAGCATCTACAGTATTTTATACACAAGTAGATCGAAACGCATCCTTAGCAGCAACTGTGGAAAGCAGTCAGGTAGTTTTAACTGAGTCTGGAGGATGCCTGGAATCCGCCTATGTTAAGTGGACACCAGTTACAACAGCAAGTGGCTACAATGTGTATTACAAAGGGGCAGGTGAATCTGATTCTGCGTATAAGCAAGTGGATAATGAACTGATACGTCAGTATTCTTCCTACTGTAGAGCAGAAGTATTAGGACTTAAAAAAGGTAATTACGTAATGAAAGTTGTTCCTCTCTTTGATAATAAGGAAACAACTACAATGGCGGTAACACAAACACTTTCTGTTTCAGAGCATGTCCGCGAGGGTTTTGCATTCGCGGCACAATCACCAATGGGTACGGGGTCCGGCGGTTATAACAATGATGGAACAGTTCCTACTAATTCACAAATCATCTATGTCACAAAAGATACTGTGAATACGCTTACATTAGATGTCATAACAAGCAGTAATGGAAGCACAACAAAAGCAATTGGATTAGCAGATGTTCTAACAAAAAGACAAAAGGGTTATGACAAGAGACCGTTAATCATTCGTTTCATTGGGAAGGTTACAGCAAGTGATATATCAGGACTTAACAGCACTGGCTATCTTCAGGTGAAAGGCTGTTATAATGTGACACTAGAAGGTGTCGGAGAAGATGCTACCTGCTATGGATGGGGAATCTTAATTAGAGAAGCACATAATGTAGAGGTAAGAAATCTTGGAATGATGCTTTTCCCAGATGATGGTATATCTCTTGATACAAACAATGAAAATATTTGGGTACATAACAATGACATTTTCTATGGTGCTGCAGGTAGTGATGCAGATCAAGTAAAAGGTGATGGCTCCTGTGACATAAAGGGATTCTCTAATTATGTAACAATTGCATATAACCACTTTTTTGATTCTGGAAAATCTTCTTTATGTGGAATGAGTGATACAAAAGAATTTTTTGTTACCTATCATCATAACTGGTTTGATCATTCGGATTCACGTCATCCACGTATTCGTGTAGGAACAATTCATATTTATAATAATTATTTTGATGGAAATTCAAAGTATGGTGTTGGAGTAACACAAGGTTCGTCAGTATTTGTAGAAGCAAATTATTTTAGAAATTGTAAATATCCGATGTTAATCTCTCTTCAGGGAACAGATGTATATGGCTCAAAAGAGGGTACTTTCTCTGGCGAAGCAGGAGGTATGATAAAGGCTTATAATAACACAGTAATTGGTGAAACAAGATTAGTTTATGCGGGGGAAAATGCTACAGAATTCGATGCATATCTAGCAACTAGCAGAAATGAAAAAGTAGCAAGTACTTATAAGACAGTAAGTGGTGGAAATACTTACAATAATTTTGATACAAATGCTTCTATGTATAGTTATACACCAGATGCTCCAGGGAATGTAGTAACGAAAGTTACAAAATATGCAGGAAGAACCAACGGCGGTGACTTTAAGTTTACCTTTAATAATTCAGTAGATGATACCTTAGACAGTGTTAATACGGTACTGATGAATGCAATCAAAAATTATAGTTCTGGTTTAATAAAAGTTGGTGGTAATTCGATTGTGATTACAAATCCAACGATAACTCCAGTACCAACCGTAACACCTACAGTTACACCAAAGCCAACACAAACACCAACAGTAACTCCAAATCCAACCGCAGTACCAACCGCAACTCCGGTACCAACTGTTACACCGGCTCCACAGAATTCCTATGTCCATAACTTTACTACAGATGCATTAACAAGTAATTTCTATAACATTCAAGGAAATCTGTCAACATCCAAGGGTTCTGTTGTTTATAATAACCTTACTTTAACTACTTGTTTAAAGATGGAATCCACAACAAAGATATCATTTACAGCGGCTTCATCTTCATTACTTAAACTGGTATTTAATTCAGATTGTAACCTAATGATTACAGTAGATGGAACAGATTATAAAATTAATAATGGTATTCTCGAACTTAATTTATCAACGGGTTCCCATGCCATAACGAAGAAGGATACAAATGTAAATCTTTATTATATGAGCGTTTCAAAATAATAAAATAATATTATAAAAATGAGCTGTTGTAAATCTCTATTACAACAGCTCTTAACTATTAAAAGCAGCTCTTTTTTGAATTGTTATCTTGGGGCTAGGTACTAAATAAAATTAATATAGTGTAAAGAACCAAAGCTTATGGAAAAAGGTATGTTGTATAAAAAAAATAAAATTTTGGTGTAGAGTATTGACAGAACAAATTTAATTGTATACAATCTAATTATAAAAATTGTAAACAATTTAATTTAGAGCAATGCAAAATTTAAGTTTGATGATTAAATTCTATCAATTTAAATTAAAAATTTTCTAATTTAAGGTAATCAATTTTTATCAATTAATATTAAAAGTGATATCAAAGCAATGTGATTGGAGGTAAATTATGAGTATATATCAATACAATGTAAAAGATGGAAAAGGCAATCTAGTTTCATTAAAGGAATATCGCGGTAAGGTGTTATTAATAGTGAATACTGCAACACAATGCGGATTTACTCCTCAATATAAAAGCCTTCAAACACTTTATGAAAAATATCAGCAATTGGGATTTGAAATACTAGACTTTCCGTGCAACCAGTTTGGGAATCAAGCCCCGGGTAGTAATGAAGAAATAGCAAGCTTCTGTGAATTAAAATATAATACTACATTTCGTCAGTTTGCAAAAATTAATGTCAATGGGATTAAGGAAGAACCTCTGTTTACCTATTTAAAATCACAACAAAGTGGAGTATTAGGAGAAAAAATTAAATGGAACTTTACCAAATTTTTAGTAGACAGAAACGGGAATGTAGTAGAACGATTTGCACCAAAAACTACACCAGAAAAAATGGAAGATAAAATAAAGGTATTATTATAAGAATAGAAAGTAACGTAACGCGTGTTTTAACAAATGTGAGAAGAGCACGTATGGCATATCAACATGTGATAATCGATAAGGATCGATAGATAGGAGAAAAATATGAGTATTTATGATTTTGAAGTTCGTACAGTAGAAGGAAATAAAGTTTCGTTAGGAGAATTTAGGGGCAAGGTACTCCTTATTGTAAATAGTGCTACACAATGTGGATTTACACCGCAGTATGATAAATTACAGGATATGTATGAGAAATATGCTAAGGATGGCTTTGTGATTCTAGACTTCCCATGTAATCAGTTTGG
>NZ_DAMADT010000015.1:60423-89125 GCF_031997925.1 Lachnoclostridium sp.
GCAAGCTCCAGGTAGTGATGAAGAAATTGTAAGCTTCTGCGACGCTAGATTTGGCATCACCTTCCCTCAATTCTCTAAAATAGATGTTAATGGAGAAAATGCGATTCCGTTGTATCAATATTTAATAAAAGAAAAAGGCTTCCAAGGATTTGATCCAGAGGAAGAAATGACTTCAGTTCTAGATGGAGTAATTAGAAAAACAAATCCAAACTATGCGAATGAACCTGATATTAAGTGGAACTTTACTAAGTTCTTAGTGGATCGAGACGGAAATGTAGTAGAACGTTTTGAACCAATGGAACACATGGATGTAGTAGAGGATAAAATGAGAGAGTTACTTTAAAGTTGAAAAATTTCAAGAGTAAAAATTGAAGGAAATCTTCGATTTCTAAATAGATATTCGTGCCTGCGTCATCCTCAGCACAAATATCCAGCCTATTGAGCTGGAACGTTTTCAAGTGTGATAATCAGAATAACTATTATGTTTCCATCAAAGAGGGTAGTCATGGCGTTTAGGATTGAACAAGTATAAAAAAAGTGGTACATTAGATTGTACATGATAAATTATAAAGGAGTTAAGCCATGTTAGAGGAATACGATGCATTAAAATTAGAGAATCAATTGTGCTTTCCGCTTTATGCCTGTTCAAAAGAGATTATAAGATTATATAAACCGTTTTTAGATAACATAGATCTTACCTATACTCAGTATATCACGATGATGGTCATGTGGGAGAAAAAAGAGCTGAATGTGAAAGAACTTGGTGAATATTTGTATCTTGATTCCGGTACCTTGACTCCAGTCTTGAAGAAATTAGAGTCAAAAGGATATATTTCTAGGGCGCGGTCCAAAGAGGATGAAAGAACCTTAATTGTTTCGCTAACCGCACAAGGTGAAGAATTGAAGAAGCAAGCTGCTAGTATTCCAGAACAAATGGGACAGTGTATAAAACTTGATCCGAAGGAAGCAAAGGAGCTTTATCAACTACTGTATAAGGTTCTCAAGGGAATGACAGAATAAAAAAGTATATAAATCTGTGTAAAGATTTCTTCCTAATCATGGGGCTGTCACAATGCTTGTTGTGACAGCCCCATTTGTGGTTAAAACTTAGAAAGAGATTGATGCTTGCTATTTGATACCTAAGGAATGCGGCACCCTAACAATCCTTTGGCAAAATTTCTATCTGAATCCTTCCTTCTTTTTGCTCCTTTGGCTTTAAACAAATAAGGCTGGATTCTTCAACAAAACCCTTGTGGTACAAATTAATAGCATCAGTGGAACAAGTTTGATTCTCTAAGCAAAAGAAGGGGCTGTTTTCTGGTGTATAAACAACAAGCTTTTTAAATTCTTCACTCGTTTGCAAACTAACAGTTTTATCCGAATAGTGAATCAATGCGCATGGCTGATTCCTTATGTTGGTATATACATGATCCAGATGTAATGAATTCACCCTAGTTGGCTTAGTTAAATCAAATTCACCAATCGCTTTCATAATTATTCCGGTTGGTAAACGATGCGAATCGTTCTCCATGTAGGAATCAGCAAATACTTGTATACTAACATCTTCGTCTTGTTTCTCGAAGAATGGATGAATAGCGATTCCATATGGGAGTATCTTATTATCAAGATTACATACGCTATAATCGTAGGTAATTGTAGTCCCATCTAAGGTGATTCTAAGTGTTAAAGTGCAAGCAAATGGAAGGGCTTTATAATAAACATTGTTATCTTCCGGTAATATTGTTAGTGTAGCTTCAATGGTTCCACCTTGCAATGATTCTAATAAATTGTTAACTTGAAAGGTTGCATGCTTAACGATTCCGTGATTTTTTCCATGATATTTCGTACCATCAAAGACAAAAACACCATCACGGATACGATTCGGGGTTGGAAATAAAGTCATTACACTACAGGTTTTATCCTCTATTAAACGGTCCTCATAAAATTTTATAAGGGGTTTCCCTTGATATAGGATTTCATATAGGTTCATTCCATCGGATGGATTTAACCAGATTGAGATGTCGTCGTTTGATAAATAATAAGTTGTTTGATTATTCCATATCGTTTGTTTAATCATAAAATTTCCTTCATGATATTGTTACCAATTGATTTTTAGACGCATTGTGTGACTTTGTTTGCAAAAGAGTTTTATAATCAACACGAAATACAAACAGATATTAGCATCTTTGGTACGGTATTTACTATAGCATAAAAAAATAGGTTATCCTACCGAATAATTTAGCAACTTTAATAAAAAACTTAGTATTTTTGATTTCATATTTCTTAGGTTTTGATCTGAAAACTTGTAAAAGTAAGAATGTGCTAAGAAATTTTATTTGCAGTATAATAAGGAATCTGTTACAATTTTACGTGGAATTTTCATTTATGTTCATGACATAATGAAACTAATAAGGTTATTTGGGCACTTTTGTCAAATAGAAAGAAACGAAAGGAGAGATAGATATGTCGATTAGAGTAGGTATTATCGGATATGGAAATTTAGGTCGAGGGGTAGAATGTGCAATCAAGCAAAATAGCGATATGGAGTTAGTTGCAGTATTTACTCGCCGCCCACCACAAGAAGTAAACATACTAACTAAAACAGCTAAGGTTTATCATGTGGATGAGATATTAAAGATGAAGGATAGTATGGATGTTGTTATCGTATGTGGAGGTAGTGCAACTGATTTACCAAAACAGACACCAGAATATGCGAAATATTTTAATGTGGTAGATAGCTTTGATACCCATGCAAATATTCCAGTACATTTTGATGAAGTAAATAAGACTTCGACAGAAAACGGAAATGTAGCTATCATCTCTGTTGGCTGGGATCCAGGTATGTTCTCCTTAAATCGTTTGTATGCAAATGCAATTTTACCAGTAGGTTCTGATTATACATTCTGGGGTAAAGGAGTTAGCCAAGGACACTCCGATGCAATTCGTCGTGTTGCAGGTGTGAAAGATGGAAAGCAATATACCATACCTGTTGAAGCTGCATTAGAATCAGTTAGAAATGGTGAAAATCCTAAGTTAACTACCAGAGAAAAGCACATAAGAGAGTGTTATGTAGTAGCAAATGTTGGAGCAGATTTAGCAAAGATTGAACAGGAAATTAAGTCAATGCCAAATTATTTTGCAGATTATGATACAACAGTTCATTTTATTAGCGAAGAAGAATTAAAGAAAAATCATAGTGGAATTCCACATGGTGGTTTTGTTATTCGCAGTGGAAAGACTGGTTGGGAGGAAGAACATTCCCACATTATCGAATATTCTCTAAAACTAGATTCCAATCCAGAATTTACCTCTTGTGTATTAGTTGCCTATGCTAGAGCTGCATATCGTTTAAATAAAGAGGGACATAAGGGATGTAAAACAGTGTTTGATATTCCACCAGCTTATCTTAGTGCAAAGAGCCCAGAGGAACTAAGAAAAGAATTGTTATAAAAATATTAATGTTATTATAAAAGCAAATAGCCTGTCACAATGACGTGACAGGCTATTTGCTTTTATACTAGAAGACTCTATTAATAATGTTCCTTCTTGCATTTATCACAGAAGATATTTACTTGAACACAAAATTCTTCTTCCTTACGTTCTTTTTTACAATCATCTTCTTTGTGATGTTCCTTTTTATCTTCATCACAAAAGATATTTACCTGAACACAAAAATCCTCTTCTTTGTGTCCTTTACGTTCTTTCTTATCATCTTCATCACAAAAGATATTTACTTGAACACAAAATTCTTCTTCTTTAGGTCTAGGTTTTTTCTCTTCCTTGCAATCAAAGTTATCTGAATTATACATATACATTAAATCGACTCCTTTCTTTCTAGTGTTACTATATTATATGTATTATTCGACATAACGTTACAAAATATAACGTATAAGATTTGAACTTAGAAGGAAGAGAAATTATCGTTTTCTTACACGGGTAGGATTAGACCAGAGAGGTTTTGGCAAATCAGATAGCCAACACATGGCTTGATGAACAACAATTGATTTATTACATGAAAAAGAGGCTGCACACTAATTTCTTAGTGCGACAGCCCCTCGATTTAGGAGTATAATTAAGATGTTGCTTGCAGTGATAATAGGAAGGACGATGCAGGTAGGCCTTCTGTGTTATATAAATTTGCTCCTTCAGGATTATTTGCAAATGCATATCGAACAAACTGTGGCCATTTTGTCGTAACCGATATAAGAAGTTTATTATCATCGATGGAAGCTTTCGCTACTTCCCATGTTAAACCATCCGTACTAAATTCAAGTGTTTGAATTTGGTCACCCATGATTAAAAGTCCATTTTCTGCGGAAGAAAAAAATAATTCTAAATATGGCCTATCTTCTATGAGGATAAAGTTATAATCCGAAATGATAGGTCCCTGATATGTAATATCTTCCTCATAGAGAATAGCTCTAGCTGCAAGTGCTAAACGTTTGCCGACGGCTTGTTTATTTTGAGGATGTAGGTCATTATACTCTCCGATATCTAATGTAACAGCCATTGCTGTATTTGGTACATTAAGTATATGACGTTGAGCTTCTCTTAGATAAGCCCAATTCGTACCTGTGTTAAATCTCTTGTGGTCACCGAAATTGGCTAATTGTACATAAAGAAATGGAAGACTTTGATTATCAAACAAGGTTCGCCAGTCTTTGATCATCGCTCTAAAAAGTTCCTCATACCACTCCGGATGAGAATCATTGGATTCTCCCTGATAAAACAAAACTCCCTTAATTGCATAATTTCGAAGGGGATAAATCATTCCTTGATATAAACTAGTTGGCATATAATTGAAAAAGGATTGAGATTGCAGGGTCTCACAAGTAGCACCGATTCGAAACTGCCAATTGCCGGATAGATCAATGAATTTTGAACCATATCGTATTCCATAAGGTTTATCTGGTACAAATCCCCCATCATGTGTACTACTAATTACTCTAACCACAAGTGCATTAACCCCATTTTTCAATAATCCAGCTGGAATAGGATAGCATCGCGGCGGATATTGATATTCTGTACGTCCAATAAGTTTTCCATTTAGGTATGCTTGATCTGAATCAATAATACTTCCAAGATATAGAATAGCATCCTCCCCAAGGTAGTCCTCTTCCATAGTAAAGGTTTTACGAAACCAAAAGCTACCGCGGATAGCTCCAATAGTGTTATCTCTAAAAAGCTCTGGAACAACTCGCGATGTAAATCCTTCCTCTTGATACTCTGGCTGATACCATTCTTGCTGTTTCAGTCCAAGATCTATGTTATCAAGAGCTTGATACCAGTGCTGCATGCGATCGTTGTCTGCATTTATTACACTGTCCACATATTCTTTTTGTTTATTCTGTTTTATGATGGAATCATATCGGCCAAATTGACGGAGTGTTTCTTCACTTATAAATGCTTCAATTGGAGCACCACCAACCGCAGCTTCTATGAGACCAATGGGAATATCATATCGATCATGAATTTCTTTTGCAAAGTGATAACCAACAGCACTCATTGGTAATATCGTTTCAGGAGTGACACTTAACCAAATACCCTCCTCTAAATCGTCAGCGGGAGTATCAAATTGATATTGTTTTGGAACCGTAAAATATCGGATAAACTTCTCGTTCACACGATGGATTTCATCAGCATTATTACTCCTAATAAGTGAATTTGCTTGCCAATTTATCTTGTTCTTGTTTAACGTTCTACTAATTGGAAGTACCATGTTAGATTGACCGCTAAGTAAATAAACATCTCCAAAATAAATGTCCTGTATGGTGATTATTTCATCACCGATGATAGACATTTCATATGGACCTCCTGCAGACATTTTAGGCAACGTAATTGTAAAATTACCCGAAGTATCTGAGAAGGTATGATAAGTTTGTGATAGAAAGTTTATGGTAACATTACTGTTGGGAGCTGTTTGACCAAAAAGCTTTTGTTCCTTTTCTCTTAAAAGAACCATTCCATTACTGAATAGTGGTGAAAGTTTCATGGAGAGTTTCCTCCTTCAAATATTATAATTATGAAACGAAATTAATTCATAGCATTACTACATTATTCGTTACAAGGAAAGTTCGTAAATCGTGAGTTTTCTTGTTTCAGTGAATTTATGATTTTTTTCTTAAGTTCACTATAACATAGAGATTGTTTTGTTGCATATCAAATAATGCCATATACTCATCAAATTTAATGTCTAAGAAGTTATAGGAAAGTTGAAAAGTTGAAAAGTTAGAAAAGTTAGAAGAAAAGTTAGAAATATTGCTTGACTTTGAGTTAACTCTAAGGGGTAGACTAAGGATAAGAAATCATATAGGAGGGAATCAATTACAATGTTAATTCCATAGTTTATATGGTAGATTGATTTTTACTATTTATAAAATGTATTTATCTCAGAAAGGAAGGTAGAATTATGAGTTACATTGCAAATGAAAATCGATATGATCGTATGGAGTATCATCGTTGCGGGAAGAGCGGATTAAAATTACCAGCGGTATCCCTTGGATTATGGCATAATTTTGGAAGCAACGGAAGTTATGATAATATGAAAGATATGTGTAAAACAGCCTTTGATTATGGTATTACACATTTTGATTTAGCAAATAATTATGGACCGGTAGCAGGTGGTGCAGAAGAAAATTTCGGACGAATTTTAGCTACTGATTTTAAACCATATCGTGATGAGTTAGTAATTTCCACGAAAGCTGGTTATTATATGTGGCCAGGTCCATACGGTGATTGGGGTTCAAGAAAATACTTAATCTCAAGTCTTGATCAGAGTTTAAAACGCATGGGATTAGAATACGTTGATATCTTTTATCATCACAGACCAGATACTGAAACTCCACTAGAAGAAACGATGCTTGCTTTAGATGCTATTGTAAAAAGCGGGAAAGCTTTATATGTTGGTATCTCCAACTACAATAAAGAACAAACAGAAAAAGCCGCTGCAATCCTTCGTGATCTTAAGTGTCCATTTATTATTAATCAACGAAAATATTCACTATTCGATCGAACCATTGAAGATGATGGATTAAAGTCTTACGCAGCAAAAGACGGGATTGGAGTTATTGCATTTTGCCCATTAGCGCAAGGATTATTAACAGATCGTTATCTTAACGGAATACCAAAGGACAGTAGGATAGTAACCGATGGTAGATTCCTAAAAGAAGGTGATGTTACAGAAGGAAGATTAAATCAAATAATATCATTACAAAACATAGCGAAAGAGCGTGGCCAAAGTCTTGCTCAGATGGCACTTTCTTGGATATTACGTGATGGAGAAGTAACAAGTGTTTTAATTGGAGCTTCAAAAGCATCGCAGATTGAAGAGAATGTCAAGATTGTTGGTAATACTAAGTTTACAGAAGATGAATTAAAACAAATAGAAACAATTTTAAAATAACTTGATATGATAAAGCACTAGGTGATCCATTTTGATATGCTCCTTGACAGGGAGTATATCACATTTGGACTATCTGGTGCTTTTTTGAATTATGCAAGGAAGTTCGTGAAGTGATCTTTCTAGCAAATAGGAAAAGTTCGTGAAGTGATCTTTCTTTCAAATAGGAGAAGTTTGCGATGAATGCTTTTCTTGTATCTTAGGAAAAGTTCCGAAGAGTACTTTTCTTGTATCTATGAAAAGCGCTGTAGTCTCCTAGAAATATGACACAAAATGTAGAAAAATCATATTATATAAAATGCACAAAAAGATTGATAATAGTATCACAAAATAGGATAAATTAATAGAGAAAAAATAATTCTATCTCTTTATATGTAACAAAACAACCAAAAAACAAGGCGATAATTTTAAAAATTAGCAATAATTGAATGCTTGAAAGCAAAATATGGCTAGCATGTTTTATAAAATATACATATAATGAATTTATAAACAAAGGATATGAAATAACAATTGGGAGGAGAAATGTCCTATGAAAAAAGAGCAAGCATTAAAGACCAAAAAGGCAAAACAGGAACCGCTCTTAAGGCATATAAAGCGTAATTGGCATCTATATGCATTTCTGGTGATACCGATTGCGTATTATATAATTTTTCGGTATATTCCCATGTTTGGTAACATCATAGCGTTTCGTCGATACCGAGCAGGAAGTAGTATATTCGGTGATGAGTGGAGTGGATTAAAGTATTTCAAGCAGTTTATGGGTGATCAAAGTTTTTGGCGTGCATTTAAAAATACGTTAACCTTAAATTTTTCTTACCTTTTGGTACGATTTCCTGCGACCTTAATCTTTGCATTACTACTCAATGAGATAAAGTGTCTTCCGTGGAAAAAGTTTGTTCAAACAGTATCTTACTTACCACACTTTATTTCCATGGTTATTGTAGCTGGTATGGTAAAAGAATTACTATCCATGAATGGTCCAATCAATAAACTCTTAGAGTCCATGGGGAAAGAAGCAATTTCATTTATCTCATTACCACAATGGTTTCCAACCATCTTTGTAGGATCTGGAATATGGCAAGGACTTGGATGGGGAACTATATTATATCTAGCTGCTATTGCAGGAATTAGCCCGAGTCTTTATGAAGCAGCTACTGTGGATGGAGCGAATCGTTTTAAACGGGTATGGCATATAACATTGCCGTGTATCCTTCCAACTATAACAACATTGTTAATTTTAGACATCGGTGGATTAGTTGGTTCAGGTGGTGCTTTTGAAAAAGTATTTTTGCTCTATAATCCAATGACTTATGAAACTTCTGATATCGTCTCTACCTATGTTTATCGAATGGGTGTTGGTTCTGGTAACTATAGTTATGCTACAGCAGTTGGTTTATTTGAGGGTATCATTAACTTGGTACTTCTATTGACAGCGAATATTATATCAAAGAAAACCACTGAAAGTGGACTTTGGTAATAGGAGGTAGCGAGATGTCAGTATTAGTTAGTGCAAAGCAAAATAAGAATTACATTCCTTCTAAAATAAAAGAATCAAAAAGTTATAAGGTATTCAAAGTTTTTAATACAATCCTTATGATTATAATATCGATAGCAACCTTATATCCATTTCTTTATCTGGTTGCTCAATCGTTTTCCTCAGAAGCGGCGATTATAAAAGGGCAAGTTACCATATTTCCGGTAGATTTTAATATTGTTACATATAAGTCAGTATTTGCAAAAGGAGATTTTCAGCGGTACTACTTGAATACGGTTATCTATGCTGTAATAGGCACAATAGCATCACTCATTATGTCATCTATACTAGCATACCCGTTATCGAAATCTCATCTTAGATTAAACAAGTTTTTCGGTCCATTTATTATCTTTACTATGTATTTTGGTGGAGGTTTAATACCAAATTATGTGTTAATTAATAATCTTGGGCTTCGAAATACAGTGGCAGCCTTTATCCTTCCAGGGTTAATTGGAACTTATTATGTTCTTCTAATGAGATCTTTCTTTGCAAATGTTCCGCAAGAACTAGAAGAAGCAGGCGAAATAGATGGACTATCTAAATTTGGTGTGTTCTTTAAAATTGTATTACCACTTTCAAAGCCAATTATGGCAACCATGACTTTGTTCTATATGGCTGGCTATTGGAGCAATTGGTTCACGGCTTTTTTATATTTGGATGATAGAGAAAAATGGCCAGTTGCTTATTATTTGAGACAGATTATTATAGGAGCATCAACCTCAGCAAATCCTGGTGCAGTAAACGCAGAGACTATGCAAATAGCAGCCAATATCAAATCTTGCTGTATGGTATTAATGGCAGTACCAATCATTTGTGTTTATCCTTTTATACAAAAGTACTTTGTACAAGGAATGATGCTTGGTGGTGTAAAGGAATAGAAGTAAGTAAAATCGGGGGCTATACCTAGATACTTTCTTTCGAAAGAGAGTTAGTATAGACATCAAAATTTATTATGGGAGGGAAACTATGAAGAAAAAGGTTCTTAGTTTAGTTTTATGTGTAGCCATGGTAGTATCTTTGACTGCGTGTGGTAACAAGGGTAAAGAGTCTTCAAACAACAACAATAATACGACTGCACCAACAGCAACAAAAGCACCAGATGCAACACCAGTACCAGAAGTAAAATTAGGGTATGAATTTGGTTTGGACAAAATATTCCATTCAGATGAACCAGTTACATATTCCATGCTATTTAGTGATGCTGCTTGGTATCCAATGGTAGACAGATGGGAGACAGAGGGAGTATTTGCTAAGATTAAAGAATTAACAAATGTAACTTTAGACGTTACAAAAATTGATAGTGGTGATTACGATAGCAAAAAAGCTCTTTTGATTAATGCAGGTCAGTCTGCATATATCATTCCTAAAACTTACGATGAATCCGCATTTGTTGATGGTGGCGCTGTAGTTGCAGTATCCGATTGGGTACAGTATATGCCAAACTATACGGAATTCTATGATAAGTATAGTATGGAAGCAGATGTTAAGACAATCGTTCGTGCAGATAATAAGTATTATCGTCTTCCTGGTATGAAAGAGAGTTCTTTACAGGATTATACTTTCTTAATTCGTAACGATATCTTTAAAGCAGCTGGATATGATGTTGCTGCTCTTGAGAAGGATTGGACATGGGATGATTTATATGATGTCTTAGTTGGTGTTAAGGCTTATATGGTAAGCAAAGGTATGTGCAAAGAAAGTGATTATATCTGGTCAGATCTTTGGTGTGGAACTGAGTCAGGTCAAGGAAATGGTGGTAACCTTCTTAAGTTAATGGGTGCTTCCTATGATGTTCCTTCTGGCTGGGCAGTCGCAGATGGTATGCAATACGATGCTGCAACAGATAAGTGGTATTTCGCATCAACATCAGATAACTACAAACAATTTGTAACTGTTGCAAATAAGTACATTGCTGGTGGCATCTTAGATCCTGAAACATTTACACAGGATGATGTTACTGCTAATAATAAATTCTATCGTGGTGAAACTGCGATTATCAGTGTTAACCGTTCTCAGTATACAGCATGGCACCAAGGCTTGGATGAAGGTATCGGCAAAGGAAATTACGAGACATATTTAACTGTATATCCTAAAGGAAACAATAAATATACTTCTGAAAACACTCGTCTTGAGAATGGTGTTATGATTGCGAGCAAGGCTTTAAAAGAACTTGGTGAAGATGATTTTATTAAGATGCTTCGTTTTGTTGACTGGTTATGGTACTCTGATGCTGGTAAAACACTTACAAAATGGGGTGTTGAGGGTGAACATTGGAACTATGTAACGGATGCAGCAACTGGACTTAAAGTAAAAGCTTTGACTGAGAATTGGTTCTGTGGAGGACTTGGTATACCAGTAACCGATGAAACAAAGCAGAAAGATTTAAGACTTGAGCTTGGGTATGCAGGCGGAAACTTCTGGTATGGCGGTAGCAATGAACAGTTAACAGATAACTTTACACCTGTTATGCAGGATTACTATGCAAGAGTTGCTGCTGATAGAGCAATTAAACCATTAAATCCTTCCTTCGCTAGAACAGAAGATGAAAATGACCAGATTAATCTTTGGAAGACTCCACTGATTGACAATGTAAACGCATGTACACTTAAGTTCGTGACTGGTCAAATGAGCATCACAAACGATTGGGACGCTTATGTAGCAAGCTGTAAGAATTTAAATTCTGATAAATTAGAAGATCTATACAATGAAATGTATAGCCGCTCAAAATAAATAACTGTACGATAGTTGAAATGTTATCTATAATACGATAAAAATATAAAACAAGGAAAAGTACAATTGAGAACTTTTCCTTGTTTTATATGAAATAGACCCTGTAAAAAGGAAAGTTAAGAGTTACCTCTAAAACTGCCTGATTTACAGGGTCTTTTCTATATTTTTTTAAGGATTCATTTCTAATGGATGCGATCCTTTACTGCAAAGATCGCGGTATTCGGTTGGAGTACAGTTTTTCGAACGTTTGAACGTTCGATTGAAAGTAGATAAACTTGAAAAACCAGATTGTAATGCAATTTCTGTAATTGTTAAATCAGGGTTTAGCAGAAGCATTTCAGCAGATTTGATTCGTTTAAAACAAAGAAAATCATAAAAATTCTGACCAGAGCACTGCTTAAACAATCTGGAGAAATGAAACTTAGAAAATCCCGCAACGCTTGCAACTTTTTCAAGTGTGATATCTTCCATGTAGTGCTGATCCAAATAGTCAAATACAATGTTTAACTTGTCGATAAGCTCTTTTTGCTTTGTTTGATGTACATAGGAAAACGTATTTTCTACATTCATACGATATCTTCCAAGTGTAACAAAAAAGTTCAATAAGTGAGAGTAGATGGCTAATTCCCGAAGATTGTTGTCACTAAAATATTCCTCACACATCTTTTCTAGCAGATTCGCTTCTTCTGTGTATATTTGTGAGTGGGTGTCCTGTGACATCAAAATTGGTTGGGATATGTAAGGTATAAGGTAGGAAAATCCATTCAACTTTGAAATAATGGAGGAGTCAAATAAGTAGATTAGTCTAGAGCCGCTGTTTGGTGCCATCAGATAATGTAATTCACCAGCAGGGATGATTAAAATATCACCTGGATGTAAAAGATATTCTTCATTCGATACTCTAACTGTATAGGTATTTTCAAGTGGAATTATAATTTCGAATGCTGGGTGCCAATGAGTCGAAAAATCAATATTCTCAACATTATACCAAATTCGAATCGAAGACCCAGGAAGATACTTGACTAGTTCATAGTTTCCATTAACTACCCGATGAAAACGTTCCGTATCTTGTCGCAAGCGAATTTTGCGGCGATTATCTTCACTAAGATTATGTAATATTGCGTTCTTCATAATTTTTCATTCCTTTATCAACAAAATGTTATTCATGACAAGGAAAAGTTCGCGAAGCGTACTTTTTCTTGTTACTATGAGATAGCAGAGTACAAGGGTAGCTACATTATGATAGATTAGTTTGTTTAATATCTTATAAATATCGTATCATATACAGTATCAAATAGCAATATTGCGATGAAAAATGGTCGATCAATGGTAAAGTAATTAATTTTGTATAAGGAAACCTTAAAAACAGAATCAAAGTAAATAAAATAGCGATATAATAAAATAAGTATACTAAAAAAATGAACGAGAGAAAGAAATCGTATAAGGCAATGAGGTTATGAGCAAGTAGCGTAAGCAGATTGCAAATATCCGCTTTGATTTAAATTAGCAAATTCGCTTTGACTATTTAGGAGGTTGATAGCATGAAATTAGTCTTATTAAGACATGGCGAAAGTGAATGGAATAAGGAAAATTTATTTACTGGTTGGATGGATGTCGATTTGTCTGAGACGGGGAAAGCAGAAGCGTCTTCGGCAGGCATCACGCTGAAACAAAAGGGGTATGATTTTGATGTCTGCTATACTTCTTACTTAAAACGTGCGATCCATACCTTAAACCGAGCATTAGATGAGATGGACAGAGCTTGGCTACCTGTGGTGAAAAGCTGGAAACTTAATGAGAGGCATTATGGTATGTTACAGGGATTAAATAAATCAGACACAGCAGATAGATATGGAGAGGAACAGGTTAAAATCTGGAGACGTAGTTATGATATTGCCCCCCCTCTACTTAAAGAAGAAGACGAGCGAAATCCAAGATTTCTAGATCAATATAGACAAGAAAAATGTGAGATACTTCCGTTAGGTGAAAGCCTAAAAGATACGATCGCAAGAGTAGTTCCTTATTATAACGAAGTCATTTTTAAAGATATGATGGCAGGAAAGAGAGTGTTAATAGCTGCGCATGGTAATTCATTGCGGGCACTTGTGAAATATATTGAAGATATGTCTCCAGAAGAGATATTAAATGTTAATATTCCAACTGGGATACCTTTGGCTTATGAACTTGATAAGGAAGGAAATTTTCTTAGTAAAGAATATCTTGGTGATCCAGAGTATGTTAAAGCTAAGATAGAAAAAGTATCTGCGCAGGGAAAAGTTACAATTGAATAATGTTGTTTTGAAAAAGCAAAAAAATACAAAATTCTAATCAGATTGTTGTATCTTTTTTGCTTTTTTTGTAATTCATGACAAGGAATAGTTCGTGATGCGTACTTTTTCTTGTTTTTTTTATAATTATCCAAACATTTGAGTTACTTTTATAAAAGACTTTATTATAGGAAGTATAGTTATGCTAAAAATACATACTATATTTGGGTAACTGTGGAACTTAAAAAAGGTGATGACAAATGAACACATTCGAATTGAAAACGAAAGTCATATTTGGACAGGAAGCTTTGCAATATTTGCAATCCCTGGGACAAAAGAAAATTTTTATCGTAACCGACCCGTTTATGGTGAAATCCGGAATGATTGATTCCATCACCAAATATTTAGCGGAGGGGTCTTTTAAAGTTTTTAGCGATATTGTGCCTGATCCACCAATGGAATTAGTGGTGAAAGGTGTAGGGGAAGTCACAGCTTTTAAACCTGATGCTGTTGTTGCGCTGGGTGGTGGTTCCTCGATTGATGCAGCTAAAGCAATCATGCATTTTTCTAGGGAAATAGGGAAGTTAGAGAAAATGCAATTTATCGCAATCCCAACAACAAGTGGAACCGGTTCGGAAGTAACCTCCTTTGCTGTTATTACAGATACGGAAAAAGGGGTTAAGTATCCATTGGTATCCGATGCCTTGATTCCGGATATAGCGATATTAGAACCAATTCTTGTGAAATCAGTACCTCCTGCAATTGTAGCAGATACAGGAATGGATGTTTTAACCCATGCATTAGAAGCTTATGTTTCTACAAAAGCAACTGATTTCTCCGATGCATTTGCGGAAAAGGCAATTTCTTTAGTATTTCAATATCTCTTAAGATCTTATGAAAATTCGGAGGATATTGAAGCAAAGGAAAGAATGCATAATGCATCGTGCATTGCTGGAATCTCATTTAACCTTGCTTCCCTTGGTTTAAATCATGCAATTGCGCACAACATTGGTGGAAAACTTCATGTACCTCATGGAAGAACGAATGCTATTTTACTTCCGCATGTTATTGAATATAACAGTAACATAACTGGTTTTACGCCAAAGGATTATTCGGAAGCAGCAATAAAATACGCAAAGATAGCAAAACTGATTGGTGTATCTGGTAGCACAGTAAGGTTAAGTGTTAAAAATTTAATTAGTGAGATCACAAAAATGATGCAGCGAATGAAGATGCCAACCAAACTACAGGAATGCGACATAAGTACCGAGGTCATTTTAAAAGAAAAGAAAGCGATTGCCGAAGGTGCACTGAAAGATGCTTGTATTATAACCAATCCACGTGTGGCTAGCATTTCAGATATTTCTGAAATCATTCATAAAATTTCATAAGGCAAGAAATGGTGGTGAGGATTTATGATACAAATTGATGAAAAGCAAAGAATCGTTCAGGAGTTCGTGCCTGGTAAACAGATTACGCTTGCCCATATTATTGCAAATCCAACTGGAGATATTTATCAAAAACTAGGCTTAATATCTGACGAAATCAATGCAATTGGGATTATGACAATCACACCCAGTGAGGGAGCTATCGTTGCTGCGGATATTGCTACCAAAGCATCTGATGTAAGACTTGGTTTTATAGACCGTTTCAGTGGTGCATTAGTAATAACTGGAGATGTTAGTTCTGTTGAATCAGCGATTCGAGATGTAGTATCTGTATTATCTGGACAACTTTTATTTACTCCTGCCGCAATTACAAGGACGTAATATATGAACAAAGCCAGGTAAGGTTGATATTTACTTCATGTACACAGTATGTGCAGGAATTGATGTTAGATTGATCAAATTTTTACAACCCGAAATTTTGTGCTTGCGTAATCCTCGACACAAATTTCATATGCGCAAATAACGTACGCAGGAACAGAGGTTAAGATGGGTAGTGGGAAAATTATATTTATGGGTAGGACTGGAAGTGGAAAGACAACACTTTGTCAGAAGTTAGATGCTCTGGAATTAAAATATAAAAAAACACAATCAGTGGAGCTTTATGATAATGCAATTGATACTCCCGGTGAATATATGGAGAATCGAAATTTTTACCGCGCTCTAATTATGACAGCGGTGGATGCAAAACTAATTGCAATCTTAGGAGATCCGACGGTAAGGGATAACTATATACCTCCTGCTTTTGCGGGTACCTTTGCGAAAGAAATCATAGGGATAGTGACCAAAGTTACCTTAGCAGATTCTGAAGAGGATATTAAGAGAGTGGAAATGGAGCTAAAACAGTCTGGTGCACAAAAAATCTTTCGTATCGATACCGTGGAAGAGATTGGTATTGAAGAATTGTTCCATTATATCCATGAACGAATTGATAGTTAGACTCAAAGAATATTAAATTAATGTAAGAAGATGAGAGTGAAAGATAAATCTTTCACTCGGCAGTTTGTATATGCGCTGCGCATACAAATTTGGGATGCGAAAAAACAGCGCAGAAATGAGGGAAAGCATGAGAGAAGAATTGTTAAGTGTAGGAATCGATATTGGAACCAGTACAACACAACTGGTTTTTTCGAAATTAATGATTGAAAATATTGCCTCCAACTTCTCTGTTCCCAAAGTGGTGATTGTAGACAAAGAAATTATTTATCGTAGTGAAATTTATTTCACGCCGCTGCGTTCTCCAACGGAAATCGACGGAACAAAAGTGAAGGATATTATTGAAGGAGAATATAAAAAAGCTGGTATTAACAAAGCTCAGATCAATACAGGAGCAGTTATTATTACTGGAGAGACAGCCAGAAAGGAAAATGCAAAGGAAGTATTAACAACCTTAAGTGGTTTTGCTGGTGACTTTGTTGTAGCAACTGCTGGACCCGATTTGGAGAGTATTATCTCTGGAAAGGGTGCAGGTGCACATGTATATTCCAAAGAACTTCATACCGGTGTCGTAAATATTGATATAGGCGGAGGAACAAGTAATCTTGCCTTGTTTGAACATGGGGAAGTAAAAGATACCGGTTGTCTTGATGTGGGCGGACGTCTGATTAAGATTGATAAAAACTCGAGGGAGATCACTTATCTGTCAGAGAAGATGAAAGAGTTAATTAAGAGAAAGAATATCTCTCTTTCCATAGGAACAATAGCAACAAAAGAAAATTTGCAGCCAATCTTAGAAGCAATGGTTTATGCCTTAATGCAGAGTGTTGGATTAAGGCCGATGAACGATGATTTTTCATTATTTATTACACACAAAGAGGGAGAACAGGAAACTACGTTCACCTGTCACGAAACGATAAAGAAAGGTTGTCCAATTACTAGTATAACATTTTCAGGTGGAGTAGCAGATTACATTTATCGAACAGAAGAAGTAGTGGATGATTTTGCTTATGGTGATATAGGAATCTTACTAGGACAAGCCATTAAAGAATCACCTTTATGTAAAGAGCTTACTGTACTAAAAAGTGTAGAAACAATTCGAGCAACCGTAGTTGGTGCAGGAACTCATACGATGGATATAAGCGGTAGTACGATAACGTATACCACAGATATGTTCCCTATCAAAAACCTTCCTATTTTAAAATTATCAAAAGAAGAGGAAGAGTCTGCTAAGAGTATGGAACAGGCTATTATAACGAAACTGAATTGGTTTAAGTTAGAAGGCAATCTCCAAAAAGTTGCGATAGCATTTGAGGGAAGCACAACCCCTAGCTTTATACAAGTTACTGAATATGCAAAAGGTTTGATTGGTGGAATGACAGAATTAATGGAACATGAGCTTCCCTATATCATCTTAGTGGAAAGTGATATGGCTAAAGTTCTGGGGCAGACAATGTATCGAATGCTTGAATATAAAAAAGATATTATCTGCCTAGATAGTATTCATGTAGAAAATGGAGACTATGTTGATATCGGAAAACCGGTTGCAGAAGGTACCGTACTACCGGTCGTTGTAAAAACTTTGGTATTTAATAAATAGAAAGAAGCATTTTGGTAATCCTAAATGCAGGTAAGTTGAAACATAAACATTTCAACTAGAAGTTAAATGCCTTTGTCCTTGGCATATACTTCATTAGCGCGATAGCGCTTTGATATCAGCTTTATAAAATACGATATGATACGCGTGTTAAAACAAGTTTATACGCAGATAGGAGTGGACTATGATTTTAAAAGCACAATTGTTTGGACATACCTATGAGTTTAAATCACTTATGGATGTCATGGCAAAGGCAAATGAGGAAAAATCGGGAGATTCTCTTGCTGGAATTGCTGCAGAGTCTGCAGAGCAACGTGTGGCGGCGAAGGTTGTACTCTCGAACATAACGTTAGAGCAACTTCGTAATAATCCTGCGGTTCCTTATGAAATTGACGAGGTAACTAGAATCATTCAGGATGATGTGAATGAAAAAATCTACAATGAAATCAAGAACTGGACAGTGGCTGAGTTCCGTGAATGGATATTAGATGAAAATACAACCGGTGCAGACATACGAAGAATAAGTAGAGGTCTTACTTCTGAGATGGTAGCTGCAGTTGCAAAGTTAATGTCAAATATGGACTTAGTATACGGTGCAAGAAAAATACGTGTAACAGCACATTGTAATACTACGATTGGAGAACCTGGTACGTTAAGCTGTCGTCTTCAACCAAACCATCCGACCGATGATCCTGATGGAATCATGGCATCATTATTAGAAGGTTTAACTTATGGTGCGGGAGATGCACTTCTCGGATTAAATCCAGTAGATGACTCCACAGAAAGTGTAGTTCGAATATTAAAGAGGTTTGAAGATATCAAACAAAAATTTAAGATTCCAACTCAAACTTGTGTTCTTGCCCATGTTACTACACAGATGGATGCTATTAGAAAAGGTGCACCATCGGATTTAATCTTCCAATCTATCGCAGGATCTGAAAAAGGAAATGAAGCCTTCGGTTTTACTGCTGCTATCTTAGAAGAAGCAAGACAGTTAGCTTTATCAGAAGGTACCGCAGAAGGTCCAAACGTAATGTATTTTGAAACTGGTCAGGGATCTGAATTATCCTCAGAAGCACACCATGGTGTTGACCAAGTGACTATGGAAGCACGTTGCTATGGATTTGCAAAACGCTTCCAACCGTTTGTTGTAAATACTGTAGTTGGTTTTATTGGTCCAGAATATCTCTATGATGGACGTCAGGTAAACCGTGCTGGTCTTGAAGATCATTTCATGGGTAAATTAACTGGTATTCCAATGGGATGTGATGCTTGTTATACGAATCATATGAAAGCAGATCAGAATACGATTGAAGATCTTTCGGTATTGTTAACAACTGCTGGCTGTAATTATTTTATGGGTATACCTCATGGCGATGATGTTATGCTTAACTATCAGACTACTGGTTTTCATGAAACTGCTGCACTTCGTGAAATGTTTGGCTTAACAGCCATCAAACCATTCTGGGAATGGATGATTCGTATGGGCTTTATTGATGAAAAGGGCAAGCTGACAAAATTAGCCGGTGATGCTTCCGTCTTATTCTAGTTAAGGGAATCACACAATTATTTGTGCCTGCGTCGTCCTTGGCACAAATATCCAGACTACTATAGACGTGTTTTCAAGTGTGAGGAGAAATTCTAAGGTGACAGAGTACGCCGCTGGGAAATTTAAGTCTCACACTAAGGAGATTTGTGCTTTACACAAAATCTCCAGATTATGAAAGGAGCTTGGGTTTATGGATGAACAAAGTTTAAGAAAAATGGTGGAGCAAATGGTGGAACAGATGGTTGGCGGTGGTAGTACGAATGCGAAAAGTACACCTTCCACAAGTTCGGTGGGCCAAGGAACTGCAACCGCAATTTCATCAGAATGCTTACCTGATATAACAAAAATAGATTTAAAGTCTTGGTTTTTAGTAGATCATGCAAAAAATAAAGAGGAATATCTTCATATGAAGAGTAAAACCCCTGCAAGACTTGGTGTTGGCAGAGCTGGAGCAAGATATAAAACTATGACGATGCTTCGTGTGAGAGCAGACCATGCAGCAGCACAAGATGCGGTATTTTCTGATGTCTCAGAGGAATTTATAAAGAAAAATAATTTCGTATTTGTAAAAACACTTTGTAAAGATAAAGACGAGTATTTAACAAGACCGGATCTTGGACGTAGATTTGGTAAAGAAGAGCTAGAGGTAATCAAGAAAACATGCGGACAAAGTCCAAAAGTTCTGATTATAGTTGGCGACGGTTTATCCTCCTCTGCAATCGAAGCAAACGTTGAAGATATGATTCCGGCAATAAAACAAGGTCTAAGTATGTTTCAGATTAATGTACCTCCGATTCTCTTTATTAAATACGCAAGAGTAGGAGCGATGGATGACATCGGTCAAGCGACGGACGCAGATGTTATTTGTATGTTAGTTGGAGAGCGTCCTGGATTAGTAACAGCAGAATCAATGTCTGCTTATATTTGCTACAAGCCAAAACATGGAGTTCCAGAATCGAAAAGAACCGTAATTTCTAATATACACCGTGGTGGTACAACACCAGTTGAGGCAGGTGCTCATGCCGCAGAGCTAATTAAGAAGATGTTAGATAAAAAGGCATCCGGTATTGAATTAAAAGGTTGATGAAATGTAGTTTTGATCAAGCTTATCGTTATTATAAGGCGCTAAAGCGCTAGAATCGAAATAGTGTGAAATATAAAGATTTTTCACACACGAATTTGTGCTGCCGCTCAAATTCGCGGGATTGAGGCAGAATGGAGGTTTCATATGAAGAATGATAAATTACACCCTAATATTTTAGCGGTCCGGATTATTTCCAATGTGAGTCCGGATTTGGCAGAAAAACTTTCTCTTGGAGAGCGTCATAAGAGTCTTGGAATTATAACAGCAGATAGTGATGATGTAACCTATACAGGTTTAGATGAGGCAACAAAAGCCGCAGATGTTGAAGTTGTTTATGCCAGATCTTTCTATGGTGGTGCTGCAAATGCGAATACAAAACTTGCAGGTGAGGTAATAGGCATTATAGCTGGGCCAAGTCCAGCGGAGGTTCGAAGTGGACTAAATGCTTGTATCACATTTATGGAAAATGATGCTTATTTTATTAGTGCAAATGATGATGATTCTATCGTTTACTATGCTCATACGGTATCAAGAACGGGTTCTTATCTATCAAAAATTGCCGGAATTACAGAAGGAGAAGCACTTGCCTATGTCATTGCTCCTCCACTAGAAGCAATCTATGCTCTTGATGCAGCTATGAAGGCAGCAGATGTAAGGTTATGTGAGTTTTACGGACCACCAAGTGAAACTAACTTTGGTGGTGGACTATTAACAGGTTCTCAATCTGCTTGCTATGCGGCCTGCAATGCATTTGCAGAAGCAGTAAGAAGTGTAGCAGATCGACCAAAAGAGTATCAATAAGATGCAAGCATTAGGGATGATCGAGGTGATTGGATTGCCTCCTGCTATTGAAGCAGCGGATTCTGCTCTTAAGGCAGCAAACGTTACTTTACTTGCAATAGCAAAAGTAGATGGGGGAATCCTAACCGTAGAAATCACCGGAGATGTTGGGGCAGTTTTAGCTGCTGTAGATGCAGGCGCCGCAGCAGCAGAACGTGTTGGTACGCTTCGTGCAAAACATGTGATACCACATGTAGATGAAAGTCTTATTGGTAATGTCTTAATGAAGGGAACCAAACTTTTTCAACCAAAGAACAAACAGGTAATGCCTAGCGGTCAAGGTGCTTCTTCTGGATTTACGAATTCTCAAGCAGATGGTGCCTTGAATGCTTCTAAGGCTCTTGATACGAGTGTCTTATCAATGGATTCTGTTCAAAAAGAAGGTAATGTACAAACAGATGGAATGAATCCTAGAGAAGAATTTACTCAGAAAAAAGAGAGCACTCCAAAGGAAGATAGTGATTTAAAAGATAATGCTTTGAAGGAAGATAGTTCTTTAAAAGATAATGCTTTGAAGGAAGATAGTTCTGTAAAAGATAATGTTTTAAAAGAAGATAGTTCATTAAAAGAAAATGTTCTTAGAGAAGATAGTTCTTTAAAAGACAGTGTTTTAAAGGAAGATAGTTCTTTTAAAGAAGATAGTATTTTAAAAGAAGGAAGTACTATAAAAGAAGATTATAGAAAAGATGAAATAAATTCTGTTTCACAGAACAATAACTTTGGAAGAGATGATGTCTTTGGAGAAAGTACAATCACAAGTAACAAGGAAGACCAACAGACTTATACCGTTAATGATTTAAAGAAAAAAAGTAATGATACACTTCGTGCAATCTTACAAAGTAAAGGTGTGGAATTAACAGAGCTTCATAAGAGTGCAAAGAAACAGGAGTTAATTCAACAAATTATGGCACAGCAAAATCATAGTTAAGAAGGAGACGGCGGATGGAGTTACAAGAGAAAGATTTAATGTCAATACAAGAAGTCCGTTTGCTTTTAAAAACAGCAAAGGAAGCCCACAAGATACTATCAACTTTTAATCAGGAACAAATCGATCGTATCGTAAAGGCAATTACAGAGGCATCTTTAAAGAATGCAGAACGACTTGCTAAGATGGCAAATGAAGAAACAGGATTTGGTATCTGGCAAGATAAAGTAGTAAAAAATGTCTTTGGTTCTATGGGTATCTACGAAGCAATAAAGGATATGAAAACAATCGGTATTCTTCGCGAGGATAAAAAGAATCAAACGATGGAAATTGGTGTACCGGTAGGTATTGTTGCAGGTATTATACCTTCCACCAATCCAACTTCTACCATTATGTATAAAACTCTAATTTCAATTAAAGCAGGTAACTGTATCGTATTTTCGCCACATCCTGGCGCAAAAAAATGTATCTTGGAAACAGTTAAGATAGTTAGTGAGGCCGCTGAAGCAGCAGGATGCCCAAAAGGTGCCATATCCTGTATTTCCATTCCAACAATGGAAGCTACGAATGAGTTGATGAAACATAAAAATACAAACCTCATCCTAGCGACTGGTGGCTATGCAATGGTGAAATCTGCATACTCATCTGGTACACCTGCTATAGGTGTTGGAGCTGGTAATGGTCCAGCATTCATCGACAAAACGGCGAATGTAAAATTAGCAGTAAAGCGTATTATGGATTCCAAAACATTTGACAATGGAACCATATGTGCCTCAGAGCAATCTGTAATAGTGGAACGCTGTATGGAACAGGCGGTAAAAGATGAATTAGCAGCTCAAGGGGGCTTTTTCTTAAACGAAGCTGAGTCAGAAAAATTAGCACGTTTTATCTTACGCGCCAATGGAACGATGAATCCACAAATCGTTGGTAGATCGGTATCTCATATTAGTAAACTTGCCGGTTTAACAACGGTACCAGCAAATGCAAGAGTGTTAATTGCAAAGGAAACTAGAGTCGGTGATGAAGCTCCATATTCCAGAGAGAAATTAGCTCCAATCTTAGCATTCTTTGTAGAGGAAACTGTAGATGATGTTATAAATAAAGTGGTGGAGATACTAAGTTTTGAAGGAATGGGACATACCTTTACCATGCACTCTACCAACGAAGAATTAATCAAACGATTTGCTTTACGCGTACCAGCTTCTAGAATCATAGTAAACTCAATGGGTTCACTAGGTGGCGTTGGAGGCTCTACAAATCTTTTCCCTGCACTAACTCTTGGCTGTGGAGCCGTAGGAGGAAGTTCTTCATCTAATAATATTGGTCCAATGGACTTAATTAATATAAAACGAGTAGCATTTGGAGTAAAAGAATTAGAAGATATTAAAAAAGATGCTACGAATCTCCTAGGTGATACCAAATCTTCTTGTTGCGGTGCATACGGCAATGTGAATACAGAATTGGTAGAGGAAATTGTAAAAAGAATTATGAAACAACTAATATAAACATTAAAATGTAGAATAATAGTATATGAGCACGTAACTGTTCTCTGAATAATAGGAGGAAATCAATATGTCGAATACAAATGCACTTGGAATGATTGAAACAAAAGGTTTAGTTGGCGCTATAGAAGCAGCAGATGCTATGGTAAAAGCAGCCAATGTATCTTTAATCGGTAAGGAACAGGTAGGTGGAGGTTTGGTAACCGTTATGGTACGTGGTGATGTTGGTGCGGTGAAAGCTGCGACAGATGCAGGTGCTGCGGCAGCAGAACGTGTCGGTGAATTGATTTCCGTACACGTAATCCCAAGACCTCATTCTGAGGTGGATGCAATTCTTCCTCATGCGCGTACACAGGCATAGCTATTATCTTAGAAAAAGAAAAGTAACTTCTTTGGTGATGTGCCTTACTAGTGCCGGGATGTACCCGGCACAATAGTATTAGGTAGTTAAGATAATGGTGAGGTTAGAATGGCGCTAATTACAGAACAAGATATTCGAAAGATGGTTAGTGATGGTCTTTTAAAGGAAAAGGGAGAATTTCATTTGGGGAAGGATACCATACTAACTCCTTCTGCTAGAGCCTATCTTTTAGAAAAGAACATTTCGCTTTTAGGTCGGGATCATCCTAGTTTGGATAACTCAAATCAAGCCAAAACAGTTGAATCGGAAGACAAGACAGAGAAGAAAAAGAATCATTCCATTGATGCAAATGCTGGATTTGATACAGTTTTTGGTGTTCATTTGGATGAAAAACCTGAGCATATGACACATCTTAGGGGAAATCTGTTGGTGTTTAAAGATCATAAACGAATTATACTTCGTGGTGCAATAGATTATCTGGAATCAGAAATTATCATTGCTCAAACCGTTTCCGAACGTTTACAAAAGCCAAAGCTAACCAAGGATTTAGAAGAAGTGATTCGTTTCATTCGTAAGCTATTACAATGTGAAATCACTGGTGAAGCAGTAGGCGATTTTATGCTAGCGGGTTTTAATGAAAAAGATCTTCGTGAACAATCGTATCATCCAAGTAAATATTTTGGAATGAAACATTTCCTTCCTACCTATCAGCATGGTGAGATGACCGCGTATTTAAATAAATTAAGAACACTTACAAGAAAGACTGAAATTGTAGCATTTAAAGCATTTAAAGCGGAGGATGGAACGATAACCAGAGAAGATATTATTAGAGCGTTTAATCGTTTATCATCTTTCTTCTGGATAATGATGTTTAAATATTTGACTGGAAAATATGATGAAGTGTGACGAGAACTTCTAAGGAGCCAAAAGACGCCGACTAAGAAATTCTGAAATTTCACACGTTTCATGTATTTCAAGAAGCAGCATAGATAGGAGGAAGAGTGAAAGATGATCATTCACTCAGCAAGTTTGACTACGCCAAACTTGAGCCATTCGCTACTCCTAAAAAAGTCGTAGCATGGAGGCTATGTATGTTAGCACAAGCAAACATTAATATAGAAACAATTGTTGATGCAGTTATAAAGGAGCTAAAAGACCAGTTATTTATTCTGGTAGAAGCATCTGGTAGACATGTTCACTTAAGTAGAGAGGATTTAAACACATTATTTGGACAAGGTTATCAGCTCACTCCTGTCAAAGATTTATCACAGCCTGGTCAATTTGCCTGTGAGGAAAGAGTAACCATAACAGGACCTAAAAACTCATTACAAAATGTAGTCGTATTAGGACCGGAGAGGAGTAAATCTCAGGTTGAAGTATCATTAACGGATGCTCTAGTACTTGGGATGAAGGCGCCTGTTAGACTTAGCGGTGATATTAAGGATACACCAGGTATCAAAATAACAAATCCTAAGAATGGTGTTTCAATAGAAATAAAAGAAGGACTTATTGTTGCGAAACGTCATATTCATATGACTCCAGAAGATTCGAAACGTTTTCATGTATCAAACGGTGACTCTGTAAAAGTAAAAGTATTTGGAGATCGACCAATGATTCTAGAGGGTGTTGATATACGAGTTGATAAAAATTTTAGCACTGCAATGCACATTGATTATGATGAAGCGAATGCCTGTGGGTATACGAAAGATACTAAGGGTATGATTATTGTGGATGAGTAAAATGTTCGCATTGTTCTTTTGGAAAATAAGAAAAGAGTTGAGTATATGTATGAAGATATTATTGAAGAAGTTATAACTGAAGTTCTTCATCGTCTGTCGGAGTATGAAAATACTTGCATTAACAAAAAAACATTGTTAGTATTATCGGATGAGTCTTATCCATTATCGGAGGTAATCACAAAAGAATACAATTTGTTAACTCCAGATCTTTCGGGTAACCAAAAAGTAGTCGAGCTTAATACCATGGTTTCCTGTGCAGAGGTGATTTTGATTACCGGGGTTACTGCAAAACAATTAGCAGGTCTTGCTTTATTATGTGGAGATGGGTATTTAGAAGAAGCCATTCGATACGCTCATATGCTAGGAAAAACAATCTTTGTACTTGAGGAGGGGCTAGAATATCGTTCCTACAAGGCAACTGCACATAAAGCATTTTATCGCAAGTTGTTGGAGTATGAGGAATGCTTAAAACATTATGGCATTTTATTTACAACAGAAAGTGTATTTCCATTTTATGAAAAGCAAGTAAAACAATCAACTCTACGAAATCAATCAGGAGATTTTAAAAGTAATACTTCCTATACGATGGAAATAGGCGGAGCTACAGAAGGACGATTAGAACTTAAGAAAAAGCTTATTTTAGAAAAAGATTTAATGGATTTAAATGTGAAATCACAAACAGCGATATGCATTGAAAAGGGTAGTATCGTTACACCTAGTGCACTCGATTATGCAAGAGCACATCGAATGCGATTTATAAAAATGTAATGGAGGCGCAGACAATTGGAACTTGGCAAGGTGATCGGGAGCGTTTGGGCTACTAAAAAAGATGAAAAATTAAACGGAAATAAGCTGCTGGTAGTTCAACTTACAGATGCTTACGCCAAGCCAACCAAAGGGTTGATAGTTGCTGCGGATATAGTAGGTGCAGGAGCAGGAGATCAGGTCCTTGTTGTTCGAGGAGGTTCGGCTCGGTATGCTTTATCAGCACCTAGTTCCCCAGTTGATGCGGCAATCGTTGGAATTGTTGATTCAGTGGTGGTAGAAGAAAATGAATAAAAGTATCGGTGCATTAGAATTTATCAGTATCAGCAGGGGAATGTATGTGGCTGATGCCATTGTAAAAAAGGCTGAGGTAGAAATTATATATTTTAAAACCATATGTCCTGGAAAATTTCTCGTCATTGTCTCTGGGGATGAAGGAGAAGTAGATACTGCAATTGATTATGGAGTGAATATAGCTGGTAAAACATTATTTGATAGTTTTAAAGTTCATGCAGTATCACCGGCTATCATTGAGGGAATACGATCTAAATATGATCCTGTAGAGAAGTTAGACGCTGTGGGTATTGTTGAGACAAGAAAAGTATGTACCGGTATAAGAGCCTTAGATATTGCATTAAAAGCTGCAGATGTTAAGATACTACGAATTTATCTGGCTTTTTTCATTGGAGGAAAATTTGTATTTGTTATAACAGGTACGATTAGCAGCATCGAACATGGGATAACCGCGTGTAAACAGCTGTTAAGTGAAGGGGAGCAGGAAAATATAGCAATTATTCCTTCTCCGAGTAGAGATATCCTAGAGAATTTATTAAAACGATAAGGAGGTGTTTTCATGAGTGTAAATGAAATAATTGTTTATATCATGGTTGTATTTGCAGTACTTGGTGCAATCGACCGAATTATTGGTAATAAATTCGGTCTTGGTGAAAAATTCGAAGAAGGTATTCTTGCTATTGGCTCCTTAGCTATTTCAATGGTTGGTATTATCGCTCTTGCACCTGTACTTGCAGATCTTTTAAAACCGGTCATTGTTCCGGTATTTAGCTTTTTAGGTGCAGATCCTGCGATGTTTGCTGGCACATTATTAGCATGTGATATGGGTGGTGCACCGCTTGCAGATGCACTTGCACAAACACCAGAAGCTGCTATGTTTGGAGGTTTGATTGTAGGTTCAATGTTAGGACCTACTGTCGTATTTACGATTCCTGTTGGTCTTGGTATTATCCGTGATGAGGATCGAAGATATTTGGCAACCGGTGTTTTAGCAGGTGTTGTTACAATTCCTATTGGAGCATTTTTCGGTGGTTTAGTTGCGGGATTCCCATTAATGATGATAGTTAGTAACCTAATTCCTATCATTATCATTGCTATTTTAATTGCACTTGGACTTTGGAAATTCCAAGATGGAATGATTAAAGGATTTACGATATTTGGTAAAATCGTTGTAGCTGTAATCACTTTCGGTTTAGCTGTTGGTATCGTACAACAATTAACTGGACTTACAATTATAAAAGGTATGGCTCCTATTAGTGAAGGCTTTAAAATAGTTGCTGATATTAGTATAGTTCTTGCAGGTGCATTTCCACTGGTTTATGTAATAACAAAAGTATTTAAGAAACCTTTAATGGGGCTTGGTAAAGTACTTGGAATGAATGATGTTGCGGCAGCAGGTATGGTAGCTTCTTTAGCAAATAGTATTCCAATGTTTGGTATGATGAAAGACATGGATAACCGTGGTAAAATCTTAAACGTTGCTTTTGCAGTTTCAGCAGCCTTTGTTTTTGGTGATCACCTTGGATTTACCGCTGGTTATAATTCTACTATGATTTTACCAATGATTATAGGTAAGTTGATTGGTGGTATCACTGCATTGTTTGCGGGAATCTTTATTGCGAATAAAACGTTAAAACATGAAAAATCGAAATAGGTATTATCTAGTTTAGTCAACTTATGGTAGCCTATTGATAAAAGCAATTCTTAATTTATAGATAAGATACAGGAGATTGTA